>JBBPYZ010000163.1:0-6260 GCA_038199465.1 Acidimicrobiales bacterium
ATCAGCGTCCCTCCTCGTTGCGCAGGAACCGCTCGGCCTCGGCGGCCAGCTCGTCGGCCCCGGCCACGATGACCCCTTCATCCTCGGGGCGGCGCAGCTCGCCCAGGTGCAGGGGGTCGGGGGTGGCCGCCGCGTCCTCGGCTTCCTCCAGGCCCCGCACGTAGTCGCGCGCCTCGTCGTCGGTCTCGATGGCGTCGTCGATCTCGGCCAGGTACTCGGCGGCGGCGGCCTTCAACTCGGTGAGGTCGACCTCGACCTGCAGCAGGTCGGCGACACGCTCCACCAAGGCCAGGGCGGCCGGGGGCGACGGGTTGCGGCCCACGTAGTGCGGCACCGCCGCCCAAAGCGACGCCGAGGGGACGCCGGCCTTGGCCAGCTGGTCGTGCAGGACGCCCAGAATGCCGGTGGGCCCCTCGTAGCGGCTGCGGGACAGGCCGAGGCGCTTGGCCAGGTTGGGGTCGTGGGCCGTGCCCGTGATCTTCACGGGGCGGGTGTGCGGGGTGTCGGAGAGCAGCGAGCCAAGGGTGACGACGAGCGAGCAGTCCAGGGCCTTGGCCACCCCCACCACGGCCTCGGCGTAGGAGCGCCACCGCAGCTGGGGCTCGACGGCCACCAGGAAGACCAGGTCCAAGCGCTCGTCCGGGCGGGCGCAGGCCGAGAGGGTGTGCTCGGGCCAGGTGATCTCCCGGGTGAGGCCGTCGACCAGGCGGATCGTCGGTCGGTCCTCGGTGAAGTCGTGGAACTCCTCGGGGTCGATGGTGGCGAACAGGTCGGCGTCCCAGAGGTCCTGGAGGTGGCGGGACGCCATCGTCGCCGCGTCCCCGGCGTCGTTCCAGCCCTCGAAGCTGGCGACCAGCACCGGCCGGCGCAGGGTGGGGCGGTGCTGCCAGAGAACAGGATCCACGTGGCGCTCCAACCTACGCGCCCGGCCAGGCCACGTCCGTCCTCGTCACGCCGATGCCGCCTCGCCGCAGGTCTGCCTCAGTCTCCGGTGCTACGTCTCGCAGTGGACACGAACCATTCTGATCCGTCCTGGTTCATCAGCACGAAGAGCGGTGTCGTTGAGGTTCCCACGGAGCATTGCCATTGATCGGCCCCGTAGAGCGGCTTGCACGTCACTGAACCTTCGTCGACGGCCACCTTGAGGGCCTGGTCGACGACGTCCGGATCACGAACGAGGCGGAGCATCGACTCCCGATCGCGCACGCGCCAGTCATCGATGAAGGCCCTGCCCACGTCGGCAGGTTTCGTGCGGTCCACGAGGGCTGCCGTCGAAGGGCCGTCCTGAGGCTGGCTGCAGCCGAGCGCACCCACAAGCGCGGTCACGACCAGGCCCGTTCTCATCAGCACCGATGGCACACCCTTCGACACCGGTGCTCGATGTCCGCGAGGAGGTGCACCGCCCGTTCCTGCGCCGACGGCCCGGTTCACAGCCTTGACGCTAGCGATGCCGTACCGCGGCGTGAACGCTCCTGCTCGTCGGGCCTCGATGAGGCACTCGGGGTTGTCACGCCGCCTCCGTAGGCTCACGTCCCGTGGCTGCGCTGAAGCGGTTCTCCGAGGTCACCCGACAGTGGTTCAGCGGCGCGTTCGAGGCGCCCACGCCGGCCCAGGAGCAGGGGTGGGAGGCCATCGCCGGGGGCGAGCACACGCTCATCTGCGCCCCCACCGGATCGGGCAAGACCCTCGCCGCCTTCCTGTGGTCGATCGACCGGCTGCTCACCGGCCCCCCGTCGGAAGGCGACGGGCAGCGCCTACGAACCCTCTACGTCTCGCCGCTGAAGGCGCTGACCTACGACGTCGAGCGCAACCTGCGGGCTCCGCTGGCCGGGATCGCCAACGAGGCCAGCCGGGCCGGCGTGGCCCTGCCCGAGCTGCGGGTGGCCACCCGCACCGGCGACACCCCGGCCGACGAGCGGCGCCAGCTGGCCCGCCACCCGCCAGACATCCTGATCACCACCCCCGAGTCGCTCTACCTCCTGCTCACCAGCCAGGCCCGGGAGATCCTGGGCTCAGTCGAGGCGGTGATCGTCGACGAGGTCCACGCCGTGGCCGCCACCAAGCGGGGCGCCCACCTGGCCCTGTCGCTGGAGCGCCTGGAGCGCCTGGTGGTCGCCGGCGGCCGGCCCCCGCCGCAGCGCATCGGCCTGTCGGCCACCCAGCGCCCGCTCAGGGAGGTGGGCCGCTTCCTGGGCGGCCGCACCCGCGACGCGGCCACCGGCGCCTGGTCGTTCCGGCCCGTGCGGATCGTGGACGCCGGGGTGCGCAAGCAGCTCGACCTCGAGGTGATCGTGCCGGTCGAGGACATGGGCGAGCTGGGCAAGCGGCGTGAGGTCGACGACCTCGACTTCACCCTCAGCGGGGCGGCGGCGGGCGACCCCGAGGTGCGGTCGTCGATCTGGCCGTCCATCCACCCGGTGCTGCTCGACCTCATCGTCAGCCACCACTCCACGCTGGTCTTCGTCAACAGCCGGCGGCTGGCCGAGCGGCTGTCGGCGGCGCTGAACGAGCTGGCCCGGGACACCGGGGTGCTGCCCGAGGGGGCGCCGGACCTGGTGCGGGCCCACCATGGCTCGCTGGCCCGCGAGCAGCGCCTGGAGATCGAGGACGCCCTCAAGGCCGGCCGCCTCCCCGGCCTGGTGGCCACCTCGTCCCTCGAGCTGGGGATCGACATGGGGGCCATCGACCTGGTGGTGCAGGTCGAGGCGCCGCCGTCGGTGGCCAGCGGCCTCCAGCGCATCGGCCGGGCCGGCCACCAGGTGGGCGAGCCGTCGCGAGGTCGCATCTTCCCCAAGTACCGGGGCGACCTGGTGGTCGCCGCCGTCACCGCCCAGCGCATGACCGACGGGCTGATCGAGGAGACCCGGGTCCCCCGCAACCCGCTCGACGTGCTCAGCCAGCAGGTGGTGGCCATGTGCGCAGCGGCCGAGCTTGCCGGCTCCGGAGGCAAGGCGCAGCCCGCCGGCTCCGGAGGCACGGCTCAGTCGGGAGCGCTCGCCATCGAAGACATCGAGACGGTGGCCCTGTCCACCTACTCCTTCGCCGATCTGTCCCACGAGGCGTTCGAGGGGGTGCTCGACATGCTGTCGGGCCGCTACCCGTCGGATGAGTTCGCCGAGCTGCGGCCCCGCATCACCTGGGATCGGCTGGCCGGCACCATCACCGCCCGCAAGGGGGCACGGATGCTGGCCGTCACCAGCGGGGGCACCATCCCCGATCGGGGCCTGTACCGGGTGGTCACCCCTGACGGCGGGAAGGTGGGCGAGCTCGACGAGGAGATGGTGTACGAGTCCCGGGTCGGGGAGACGTTCCTGCTGGGCGCCTCGACCTGGCGGATCGAGGACATCGACCGTGACCGGGTGGTGGTCACCCCCGCTCCCGGGGTGCCCGGCAAGATGCCGTTCTGGCACGGCGACAACATCGGCCGGCCCCTGGAGCTGGGTCGGGCCGTGGGGGCCTTTTTGCGCGAGGCGCCCGACCTGACCGACGACGAGCTGCACGACCGCCACGGCCTCGACCTGTTGGCCACCTCGAACCTGCGGCGCTACCTGGGCGAGCAGCTGGAGGCCACCGGGGCCCTGCCCACCGACCGCCAGATCGTGGTCGAGCGCTTCCGTGACGAGCTGGGCGACTGGCGGGTGTGCATCCTGTCGCCGTTCGGGGCCCGGGTCCACGCCCCGTGGGCGCTGGCGCTGGAAGCCAAGATCCGCAGCCAGATGGACGTCGAGGTGCAGGCCATCTGGGGCGACGACGGCATCGTGGTGCGCCTTCCCGAGGCTGACGACGCCCCCCTGGCCGAGGCGGTCCTCCTCGACCCCGATGAGGTCGACGAGCTGGTGACCAACGTGGTGGGCTCATCCGCGGTGTTCGCCGCCCGGTTTCGGGAGAACGCGGCCCGGGCCCTGCTGCTGCCCCGGCGCCGGCCCGGATCGCGCACGCCGCTGTGGCAGCAGCGCCAGCGGGCCGCCGACCTGTTGAAGGTGGCCAGCGGCTACGGGTCGTTCCCGATCCTGCTGGAGACCTACCGCGAGTGCCTGCGCGACGTGTTCGACCTGCCCGGCCTCCAGGGCCTGATGGCTGACATCCGGGCCCGTCGGCTGCGGGTGGTGCAGGTCGACGCCGCCGCCCCCTCGCCCTTCGCCGCCTCGGTGGCCTTCAGCTACGTGGCCTCGTTCATCTACGAGGGCGACGCCCCCCTGGCCGAGCGGCGGGCCCAGGCCCTCACCCTCGACCGGCGCATGCTGGCCGAGCTGGTCGGTGCCGACGAGCTGCGCGAGCTGCTGGATGCCGGCGCCCTGGCCCAGCTGGAGGCCGAGCTGCAGGCCCTGGAGGAGAGCCGGTGGGCCCGCACGCTGGACGAGGCCCACGACCTGCTCCGCCGCCTCGGCGACCTGACCGAGGCCGAGCTGGCCGCCCGCGGCACCGACGCGTTCCATCAGCCCCTGCTGGAGGGCAGACGGGCGGTGGTGGTGCGGGTGGCGGGCGAGGGCCGGCTGATCGCCGCCGAGGACGCCGGCCGCTACCGCGACGCCCTCGGCGCCGCCCTCCCGCCCGGCCTGCCCGAAGCGTTCCTCGAGCCGGTTCCCGACGCCCTCACCCAGCTGGTGCGCCGGTGGGCCCGAACCCACGGCCCCTTCGTCACCGCCGAGCCTGCGGCCCGCCTCGGCGTGCCCGTCGCGCTGGTCGAGGTGGTGGTGAAGGACCTGGAGGCGGCGGGAACGCTGGCCCACGGCGCCTTCCGCCCCGCCGGGCGGGGCGACACAAGGGAGTGGTGTGACCAGGAGGTCTTGACCCGCCTGAAGCAGCGGTCGCTGGCCGTGCTGCGGCGCGAGGTCGAGGCGGTCGAGGTCGCCGGCCTGGCCCGGTTCCTGCCGGCGTGGCAGGGGGTCGGCTCCACCTCGTTCGGCCTCGACCGGCTGTTCGAGGCGATCGGCCAGCTGCAGGGGGCCCAGGTCCCGGCGTCGGTGCTCGAGCGCGATGTGCTGGCGGCCCGGATGGCCCGCTACGCCCCCCGCCTGATCGACGAGCTGGTGGCCTCCGGCGAGGTGTTGTGGGTGGGCGCCGGCCCGATCGGGCGGGACGACGGCCGGGTGGTGCTGCTGCTGCGCTCGGAGGCTCACCTGCTGGTGCCCCGGCTCGGCCTCGACCAGCTCGAGCGTCCCGCCACCGGGGAGCACGACCGCATCCGGGCCGTGCTGGAGGCGCGGGGCGCCTGCTTCTGGCGCGAGCTGGCCGGGCGTGACGTGCGGGAGAGCCTGGAGGTCCTGTGGGACCTGGTGTGGGCCGGCGAGGTGACCAACGACGGCATGGGTGCCCTGCGGGCCTTTGTCGCCGGCCGGCGCACCTCGGGCGCCAGCCGGTCGCGCCGCACCGGCCGCCCCCGGGTGGGGTCGCTGTCGGCCCTCGGGCCGCCGGCCGGGCAGGGCCGGTGGAGCCTGGTGCGGCGCGACCTCGGCCTCGACGGCGCCACCCCGCCGGCCCCCACCCAGACCCTGCACAAGCTGGCTGGCTCGCTGCTCGAGCGCCACGGTGTGCTCACCCGCGAGGCGGTGCGGGGCGAGGGGGTGCCCGGCGGCTTCGCCGGGGTCTACCCGGTGCTGCGGGCCCTCGAGGAGGCGGGCCGCATCCGTCGGGGCTACTTCGTGGTGGGCCGGGGCGGCGCCCAGTTCGCCCTGCCGGGAGCGGTCGACCGGCTGCGCTCGTACCGCAACGGCATGGCCGACGGCCAGCCCCGGGTGGTGGTCCTGGCCGCCACCGACCCGGCCCAGCCCTACGGCGTGGCGCTGCCCTGGCCCAAGGTCGAGGGCGCCCGGCCCCAGCGGGCGGCGGGGACGTGGGTGGCGCTCGTCGACGGTGAGGCTGCGCTGTACGTGGAGAAGGGCGGCAAGGGGCTCCAGGTCCTGCGGCCCTGCGACGGCACCTGGGAGGCCGAGGCGCTCGAAGCGGTGGCCACGTTCCTGCTGGGCGGTCGCCGCCTGTCGAAGCTGGCCATCGAGCGGGTCCCTGAGGCCCTGGCCAAGATCCTGTGCGACCAGGGCTTCACCCCGTCGCCCAAGGGCCTGGTCCGGTATGCGCCGACCTCCTCCTGATGCCTGAGGGCGACACCATCTTCCGCACGGCCGGCACGCTTCGGCGGTGGGTGGAGGGCAGGAAGGTGACGGCCGCCCGCGGGGCCGGCCTCGAGCGGGTGGTGGGGACCATGGTGGCGGCGATCGACACCCGGGGCAAGCACCTCCTCATCCGATTCTCGTCGGGGCTGG
>JBBPYZ010000164.1:0-5873 GCA_038199465.1 Acidimicrobiales bacterium
CGAGGCGGCCTACCAGCGGGCCCGCCAGCACGCCCGGGACCGCCGCCAGGGCCGGGCCCCCGGAGCCACCGGACCGGGACCCTCGGCCATCGTCGACCACGCCGACGTCCGGCGGATGCTGATGACGATGCGGTCCTCGACCGAAGCCCTGCGGGCCCTCCACTACTTCGACGCCCGCCAGATCGACCTGGGCCGCCACCACCCGGACGAGGCCGAGCGGGCGGCCGCCGTCGAGCTGGCCAGCCTCCTCACCCCGATGTCCAAGGGCTGGGGCACCGATCTGGCGAACGAGGTCACCAGCCTGGCCATCCAGGTCTTCGGGGGCATGGGCTTCATCGAGGAGACCGGGGTGGCCCAGCTGTATCGCGACGCCCGGATCACCGCCATCTACGAGGGCACCAACGGCATCCAGGCCATGGACCTGGTGGGCCGAAAGCTGCCGATGCGGGGCGGCGGCGTGGTCGCCGACCTGGTGGCCCGCATGCGGGCGACCGCCGGCGAGCTGCAGGGCGACGACGACCTGGCCCCGATCGGCGCCGGCCTGGCCGATGGCCTCGACGTCCTCCAGCAGGCCACCGACTGGATCCTGGCCAACGGCGCCGCCGATCCGGTGCAGCCCCTGGCCGCCGCCACCCCCTACCTGCGCCTGTTCAGCCAGGTGGTGGGCGGCTGGCTCCTCGGGGTCGAGGCCCTGGCCGCCACCCGCTCCGCCGCCACCCTGCCGGCCGGCTTCGCCGAGGCCAAGGTGGCCACCGCCCGCTTCTTCGCCCACCACATCCTCCCCACCGGCCACGGCCTGCTCCCCACCATCACCGCCGGCAAGGACGACCTGTTCGCCCTGGCAGCCGACCAGCTCTGAGCTATTGGTTCGGGGGAACCTGCGGCCCGTCTGGCCGCGATCTGGGATCCGCACGAGGTCGGGAGCATCCGCAGGCAGGCTGACTGTCCGAGCCAGCCTCTGGCGGCGTCGGCTACGATCGTGGTTGTCGCCGACACCGCCAGCCTTCGCACCGAAGTCGAGTCCGTGATCCGACTCCGTCTGGCGGAGATGTTCGGGCAGCCCTTCGCCTCGCAGATCCTGACCCTGCCCGCTGGCGCACGTAGGGAGTTCGACGCGGTCAGCAGTGACGGCACCGTGGTGGTCGCCATCAAGACCAGCTCCGGCCTCACCTCCGGCGGGAACCTCCCCCCGGGCAAGATCAACAGCTGCATCACTGACCTCTACTACCTGAGCCTTCTGGACGCCCCGTCTCCCAAGGAGCCCGGGAGCAAGAAGCCCTCGACCCGGCTGCTGGTGCTGACAAACCCCGAGTTCTTCAAGATCTTCATGAAGCGGATGAAGGACGCAATTGCCCCCGGCATCAGCGTCGTGCACATGCCGCTCGGACCCAAGCTTCAGAAGGAGGTTGACGCGGTGATCTTGCAAGCGAGCCGAGAGATGGGTCCGCTGGCCGTGGAGGCAGCAGCTGTCGCCGCCGAGGAACAGGCAGAGGTCTCCGACTAAGAACAGGCATTGCGGCTCGTAGGCTCCCGATGTGACGAGCAACTCAGGGCTGTGGGGGCGGGCGCAGGCCGTGCTGCCCGGGGGGGTGAACTCGCCGGTGCGGTCGTTCCGCAGCGTCGGCGGGGGCACGCCCTACTTCGTGGAGCGGGCCGCCGGCGCCTGCGTCTGGGACGTGGAGGGCCGGGAGCTCATCGACTACGTCCAGTCCTATGGGGCCAGCATCCTCGGCCACGCCGATCCCGGCGTCGTCGCCGCCGTGCAGCAGGCGGCCGCCCGGGGCACGACCTACGGAGCGCCCACCGAGGCCGAGGTCCTGCTGGCCGAGGAGGTGTGCCGGCGGGTGCCGGGGCTCGGCATGGTTCGGATGACCAGCAGCGGCACCGAGGCCACGATGAGCGCCATCCGCCTGGCCCGGGGTGCCACCGGGCGCACCAGGATCATTAAGTTCGACGGCTGCTACCACGGCCACGCCGACGCCCTCCTGGCCGCCGCCGGCAGTGGCGTGGCCAACCAGGGCCTCCCCGGCTCGGCCGGGGTCCCCGTCGCGGTGGTGGCCGACACCCTGGTGGTCCCCTACAACGAGGTGCCCGAGGTGACCGAGGAGGTGGCGGTCGTCTGCGTCGAGCCGGTGGCCGCCAACATGGGCCTGGTCCCCCCGGCCCCCGGCTTTCTGGAGGGCCTGCGCCGGGCCTGCGACGCCGCCGGCGCCCTGCTGCTGTTCGACGAGGTCATCACCGGGTTCCGGGTGGCGGTGGGCGGGGCCACCGAGACCACGGGGGTGGTGCCCGACCTGTGGTGCTTCGGCAAGGTCATCGGCGGCGGCCTGCCCGTCGGGATGTTCGGGGCCAGCGTCGAGCTGATGGCCAACGTGGCCCCGCTCGGACCGGTGTACCAGGGGGGCACGCTCAGCGGGAACCCGCTGGCCACCGCCGCCGGCCTGGCCGCCCTCGGCCAGCTCGACGCCGCTGCCTACCAGCGGCTCGAGGCCACCGCCGCCCGGCTTCAGGCCGGCCTGCAGGAGGTGGCGGCGGCCGCCGGCCTGGCCGTCCAGGTGCCCCGCTATCGCACCCTGGTGGGCCTGTTCGCCGGCGCCGAGACAGCCGTCACGGCCTGGCCCGGCGCCAAGGCGGCGGCCGGGACCGGCCTCTACGCCCGCCTGTTCCGAGCCCTGCTCGACCAGGGGGTGGCGCTGGCCCCGGGCCCCTACGAGGTGCTGTTCCCCAGCCTGGCCCACGACGATGCGGTCATCGACCAGACCGTCGAGCGCTTCGCGGCCGCCTGCTCGACCGTGCGCTGAAGCACTGACGTCCGACCTCAGCGCGACGGGTCACAAGATGTGGGACGTGACGCGCTGAGGTCTTGTACCCTCGCCCGACCTCAGCGCGACCGGTCACGAAATGTGGGACGTGACGCGCTGAGGTCCTGGACCCCCGCCCGACCTCGGCGCGACCGGTCACGGATTTCGTTGTACGGCACCCAAGGTCGTGCTGTCGCCGGCTCTGCCCGAGGCCGTGGCGGCCAGTGCCAGCGCCGCCGCTTTGCCCTCGGCGGTCTGGCCCTGGATGGCGTAGAAGGCGGCTTCGCGCACCAGGCGCTGGGCGGGGTGGGTCCGCTCCACGCCCCGGCCGCCCACCGCGGCCAGGAGGGCCAGGGTGGCCCGTTGAGCCAGCTCGATCGACCCGGCCCGGGCCGCGGCCAGGGCGGCCACGTCGAGGTGGCCGCCGTCGGCCGCCTCGATCAGCGCCTCGTTGTCGGCGATGCTCCGCTGGACCGCCGGGCCCAGGGCGCCCGCCAGCTCGGCGCCGGCCGGACCGGTGGCCTCGAGCAGGGACAGCGCCCGCAGGGCCACGCCCTGGACGGCCGGGTTCCCCCGGTTGCCGATCGACGCGTCGAGGGCGTCCCACAGGGCCCGGTCGAGCTCGAAGGCCACGTCGTCGGGGCCCACCGCGGTTCCGTCGAAGCGGAGGCGCACGGTGGCGGTGGCCTGCAGCACGGCCAGGTCGAGGGGCGGGGTGGCGGTGAGGCGGTCCGGGGGGAGGAGCACCCACAGCACCGAGCCGGTCGGGGTGGAGGCGCCGATGGAGTACACCCCGGCCATGCCCCAGCCCGTCGCCCAGGGCGCCTCGCCGTACAGGCGCCAGCCCCACCCGTCGGGTTCGGCCCGCACCAGGGGCGGACCGGGGCGGCGCAGGTGGGCGAAGGCCGTGCCGCCGATCACGTCGCCGGCCTGCAGCCCGTCCAGCCATCGGGTTTTCAGGGCCGCGTTGCCCGAGGCCGAGATGATGCGCACCGGCCCCTCGTGCTGGGCCCACACGAACGAGGTGGCCCCGCACGCCCCGCCGAGGATCCGGTGCACCTCCCGCCGCTCGACCGGCTGGAGCGACTGCAGGATGCCGAAGGCCCCCGCCTCGGCCAGGGCCCGAAGGTGCCCCTCTGGCACCCGTTCGGCCCGGTCGGTCTCCTCCGCCGTCGGCACCAGCAGCCCCTCGGCCACCTCCCGCACCTGCGCAACAACGTCACCCACGAGAGCGCGGTCAGGCCGGGGCCTAGAGCTTCTCCCGCTCGTACTGGACGACGGCTTCGATCTCCTCGTCGCTCAGCTGTCCGCCAAAGGCGGGCATGCCGCCGGCGGCCACCCGGCCTCGGGCGTTGTACTCCTGGCCGATCTTGGCCTGGGAGCCGCCCTTCACCCACTCGATCTGGTCCTGCTCCTCGGGGAAGGAGAGCAGCGCCTCGCCCTCCGACAGCTTGGGCCCGACGCCTCCCCCGCCAGCGGCGCCGTGGCACCCGGAGCAGCCGGCCGAGCGGTAGATCTCGGCGCCGAGGACGAGCGGGTCGGTGGGGCCCTCGACCGGCCGGGGCTGGTAGCCGTTCATGTAGAAGAAGCCGAAGACCGGGAGGGCGGCGAAGAGCGGGGTGACCCAGAACGGCAGCCGGGCCTTGGAGGGCGGGAGGACACCGACGGCCGGTGGCCGGGGCTGGGGAGCCACGGTCGGCAGGGAGGGCGGCGGGGGAGCGGCAGCCTTGGTCGGGGCGGCGGCGGCCGCCGGCTTGGCCTCGGCCGCAGACGGGGCGTCTCCCTCGGCCGGCGCCTCGCCGGAGAGGGCGGAGCGGCGCTCCTTCGACCGCCGCAGGAGGTGCTCGGGGATCTCAGCCATCGCTGCGCAAGGTAGTCGTGGTCGGATGGGGGGTACCAACCGGGTGGCGATGTGCCCTCCGGGCGGGCCTGGTGGTAGACCATCTGGCCTCGGGTGGAACATCGCCCGCAGTCATCGGTACACTTTGTGCAGGGAATCACGAGCACCATGCCAGGAGCCTCAACACCACCGTGACGGCCTTCGTCTCCTCCATCCTCGGCGGGCTCCTCGTCGTTGGCGTCGTGTTTGCGGTGGCGCGCCGTCGGCCCCCGGGCCAGCCCCTCACCTGGGGAGAGGCTTTCGTGGCCGCGGCCTGGGTCTTCTTGGGCTTCATCCTCGCCTACGGCCTCATCCCGCACTACTGGCTCGACTGGGCCGACACCGGGCTGGCGTGGCGGCGGGACAAGGTGGGCATCCCGCTCGGCCCCCTGGGGGCGATCTGGGACGGCAAGCCCGGCACGGCCCTGTGGTTCATCCCGGTCGACAAGGGCGTCGTGTGGCCGAGCGGGGTCACCTTCTTCGGGCGGGGCCGGATCCTGCTCAACGCCGAGCACTTCCGTGACCTGATCGGCGCCACCATCTACATCGCCATGCTGGCTGCCCAGTTCACGCTGTGGGCCTTCTGGCAGAAGCGCGGCAAGGTGGCCAAGCAGCGGGCCGAGCGCGAGGCGCTCACCACCAGCGCCTACGGGCGCCCCCTCCAGAAGGCGCAGGTGTAGCCATGGCCAAGACCGACGCGAACCCGCCGCTCCCGTTGTTCCCGGGTGAGTACTCCCTCACCGAGATCGACACCAGCGCCCTCACCCGGGCGGTGAAGCCGAAGCAGTTCCTGCACATCGACCAGGCCGAGTGCATCATGTGCGAGGGCTGCGTCGACATCTGCCCGTGGAAGTGCATCCACATGCTCTCCGCCGGCACCGTCGCCGAGGCCGACAACACCGAGCTGCCCGGCGACGACCCCGATGACCACGTGATCTTCGTGGTCGACGAGGACGTGTGCACCCGGTGCGGCCTGTGCGTCGACCGGTGCCCCACCGGGGTCATCGTCATGGGCAAGGTCGGCGTCGCCGCCCGCGAGGGCGACCCCCACGGCAGAGACAACAAGCACGGCTACGGCTACGGCATGCGGTTCTAGGAGACTGAGGTTCGATGGCCAAGCGACTCGAAGACAAGCCCCACCTCAGCCCGGGGCAGCGGCTCAGCCAGACCTGGACCAAGGTCCAGGGCGGCCA
>JBBPYZ010000165.1:0-18425 GCA_038199465.1 Acidimicrobiales bacterium
ACCGGACCACCCCGTCCCGTCCCCACCGCGCCGGCCGGTCCCGGGCTCACCACCGTGAGGGGCATCACGGTGGCCTCCTCGATCGCCGGCCAGCTGGCCAGCCTCCTCTCGGCCTCCGACAGCGCCGGCCTGGCACTCAGCGGCGGCGGCTACCGCTCCTCCCAGCAGCAGATCCAGACCCGCATGAACAACTGCGGCACCAGCAGCTACGCCATCTACGAGATGCCGGCGTCGTCGTGCTCGCCCCCCACCGCCAAGCCCGGCGCCTCCATGCACGAGCGAGGCCTGGCCATCGACTTCACCAACCGCGGCTCGCTCATCTCGTCCCGCTCCAACCCCGCCTTCGGCTGGCTCTCCGCCAACGCCGGTCGCTTCGGCTTCCGCAACCTCCCGTCCGAGCCGTGGCACTGGTCTACAACGGGCAGTTAGGGCGTGTTGTAGTGCGGTGGCGTTGGCCAACCGGTAGTATCAGGAGCCTATTGTGAAGACCTGGCCGTTCCGGGCCCCGTCGAGGAGCTCCTCGGGAGCGGTGAGGGCAAGGACGCGCAGCAGCAACGCGTCGTCGATGATCAGCACCGTCCCGCCGCTGTCCGCCGCTCCTGAAGTTGCTCAAGCGCCGCTCCACTGAGTGGAACGCATGGACGACAGAAGGCTGCAGCGGTCGGCCCGGCCACCATGCGGCGGTCGGTGACCAGGATGGGTCAAACTGCCCGGACGAACGCATAGCCAGGGGGATCAGCAAACCTGACGATCTTTTCGAGCGCGTGTTCGGCGAGCACCTGCTTCTCCTCGCGCTCCGGGTTGGCCGTTCACCCGCAGGCGGCGGCCACGCAGACCCTCCTCAGCTCGGAGGTCCTGCGACCGCTTCCGTCGGAAGCGCTTCCGAGCTGTCAGCCGTCGTCGCCACCGGGGCTGTGCGGGGGTCGGCCGGCACGGCGGTGAGGCCGCTGAGGACGTCGTGCTTCCCCGCAGGCTCACCGATGCGCACCTCAGACAACCTTGCGTGGCTGCTGGGAGGTGGTGGGCGGGAGCTCGCTCACCGCTGAGGCAAGTCACGTGAGCCGGTGGACAGCACAATGTTGCTCCTGAGCTATCCTGCCAGGAGACTCCGGGAGGACAAGGATTGTGACGCCGCTGCATGAGGTGCTTGAACGTCGGTTTGGCGTTGATGAGGATGCGTTCGCCGTCGCTCTCGTCGCGTTCGCCGACCGGGTTGCCGGGCCCCTGCCCCTCGTCGACATCCGGCCGATCGACTACCTCGGTGAATCCCAGCGGGCCATCCTTCGCGACCTAGGCGCCTCACTCGAGGCCGTACAGGCCGACGAGCTGGGTCCCGTCGCTGCGCTCGCCGCCGCCTACGCCGATCTGGTGACGACGTCCCTGTCCGTAGCGGGGGTTGCCGTGCTCCTGGCCGTCGACAGCAGCCGGGTTCGGCAGCGGATCTACGCCGGTTCGCTCTACGCCTTCAAGCATCGTGGCGGCTGGCGCGTTCCCGCCTTTCAGATCGACGGGCACACCGTGGTCACCGGCATCGACGCCGTCGTGGCCAGGCTGCCCGGCACGCTTCACCCTGTCGCGGTCAGCCGTTGGTTCAGGTCACCGAACGGTGATCTGGTCGTCGGCGGCAGCCCGGTGTCACCTCGGGCCTGGCTGGCTTCGGGGGGGTCGCCCGACCTGGCCGCAGCGCTGGCTGAGGCCATCGACCAGCTGTAGTGCCGAAGTTCCCGCGGCCACCGGCGGTCGCCGAGCTCCGACTGGTCGACGCCGCCCGTCACACCCTGCGCTCGGGCACGGTGCTCGCCCGGATCTATGCCAGGGGCGGTCGCAACCCGATCACGTGGCGCGGGTTCCGGTTCGACGGGCCGCTGGCCGGCGCAAGGTTCGATCACCACGCCGCCGGCTGCCACCGAGGGGTCCTCTACGCCGCGTGTGGCCTCGTGACCTGCGTCGCCGAGGTCTTCCAGGGCTCTCGGCTCGTCGACCCTGTGGCTGACGACCGGTGCCTGGCCGCGTTCGGCGTCATCCAGGACGTCGAGCTGCTCGATCTCACCGGCGACTGGCCCACGCGTGCCGGTGCGAGCCAGGCGCTCGCCTCAGGGTCCCGCCCGAGAGCCCAGGCTTGGGCGCGGGTGATCTACGAGGCCTATCCCGACCTCCAGGGGATCTGGTACCCGTCCTCCATGCACGGCGGCCATCACGCCGTCGTCCTCTTCGAGCGGGCCGAGATCGCCCTGCCTCCCCGTCCCGACCTCGACGTACCCCTGGCTCATCCGGGCCTTCTCCCCGACCTCATCCGAGCCGCGGGAACCCTCGGGTACCTCCTGGGGTGAATCCCGTCGGGAGCCTCGGGTCCCCACCTGACCATCGGACGTAGGTTGGCTCGATGGGGGCTGCGCTGTTCCGATCGACCTGGGGGGAGGGGCCGCTGATCCTGGCCCTCCACGGTCTCGGTGCCTCGTCGGCCTACTGGGACCGGTTGGCGCAGCATCTGCCCGATCGGCGCCTGGTGGCCCCGGACCTGCTGGGCTTCGGCCGCTCACCGGCACCGGAGGAGAGCCGCTACGACCTCGAGGCCAACCTCGATTGCCTGGCGCCGCTCCTGGGCGAACCGGCCACGATCGTCGCCCACTCCACCGGCTGTCTGGTGGCGCTCGGGGCGGCGGCGCGCTGGCCTCACCTGGTCGGCGGGCTCGTGCTCACCGGGCTGCCCGCCTGGCCGGACCGGGACACCGCCCTGGCTGAGGTCGGCCGGCTCGGCGCCATGGCCCGCTGGACCGCCAGCGGCGACCCCAGGGGTCGGCTCATCTGCGACGTGATGTGCCGGCACGCCGCGCTTGCAGCCGCCCTGGCTCCGCTGGCGGTGCGGTCGGTCCCTGCTGCGGTGGCCATCGACGGGGTGCGTCACACTTGGAACAGTTTCAGCCGGACCCTGGCCAACCTCGTCGTCGCCGAGCACGCCCCGACCCTGTTGCGCCGGGTCACCTGCCCGACGACGGCGCTGGTCGGCGCCGACGACCGGGTCACCCGGCCCGAGTGGGCCCGACGGCTGGCCGCCGAGCAGCCGAGTCTGACCTTGGAGGTGCTCCCGGGGGTCGATCACCACCCGGCGCTGCGTGACCCCCGACGGGTCACCGCGGCGATCGGAGCGCTCCCCTCCTGATGGGGGGCGAGAGGGCCCTGGATCCGGCAGGATGAGCGATGTCATGACGAGCCCGGTCGCCCTGGATCCGGCGATCGCCTCGGCCCGCCTGCGATTGCTGGCCTGGACCCAGGGGGACAACCGGCTGTCCTACCTGGCGGTCCTCCGCGGGTTCGAGCGGGCCCACCGGCGGGGTGACCGGCCGCAGGGGCTGCATCCCGATGATGTGGCCGCCGAGCTGGCCATGGTCGGCGAGGCGCCGCCGGCCGACCTGGACGGCGCCCTCGACCAGCTCACCGGATGGGGGGTGCTGGCCAAGGCCTACGACACCGGCGCGGTGCGCAGCATCGCCGACTACCGGCGCCGCCGCTCGCTCTACGCCCTCACCGAGCTCGGCTACCTGTCCTTCCGGCTGGTCGAGGACCTGGTGGCCGCGGCCCCGAGCGGCAGCGAGCTGAAGATCCTGGCCCTGGGCACCCTGCATCGCCAGCTGTTGGGCCTCGCCGAGGCTGCCGAGCGCCGGGACGCCGTCGGCGTGGCCGAGCTGCTGGACCAGCTGCACCTCGGCATCGCCGATCTGGCCGAGCGGGCCGAGCGGTTCTACCGGCGCCTGGCCGACCTGGCCCGGGCCTCGGCCGACGATCCCGACGTCTTCCTGGCCCGCAAGGACCTGCTCGTCCACCACCTCGGCGACTTCCAGGGCGAGCTGGCCCGCCACCGCCCCCGGCTGGCCGCCGCGGTGGAGGCGGTGCGCGGCGCGGCGCCTGATGCGCTCCTGGTCGACCTGGCGTGTGAGGCCGACCGCGCCGCCCTCCTCACGCCGGAGCAGCGCCGGGCCCGCTGGGACGACGCGTGGACCGGGGTGCGCCGCTGGTTCGTGGAGGAGGCCGGCGAGCCCAGCGTCGCCTCGGTCCTGGAGCAGCGGACGATCGCCGCCATCGCCGAGACCACCACGCTGCTCCGGCGCCTGGTGGCCCGCCGCGGCCCGAGCCGGGGCCAGCAGGCCCAGCTGCGCCACCTGGCCGCCTGGCTGGCGGCGTGTGACACCGAGGCCGACGCCAACGCCCTGCTGGGCGCGGCGCTGAGCCTGCACCGGCCGCGCCGCCTGGGGGTGCTGCCCGCCGACCCGGACGGGGTCCGCCCGTCGGCGCCGTGGGGCCAGGCGCCGCCGGTCGAGGTGAGCGCCACCTTCCGCAACCAGGGCCACCTCACCAGCCCCGGCCGTCCGCAGCCGGTGCGCACCGATCCCCTGGCCCGCCAGCGCCTGGCCATAGAGCACCGGCGGCGGCGGGCCGTCGAGCAGCAGGCGCTCGCCGACCTGGCCGGCATCACCGGCGGCCGCCCGCTGAACCGGGCCCAGCTCGACGCCCTGCTCCGCCTGCTCGACCGGGCGCTGTCGGCCCGCGCCATCGTCGAGGGCCGCCTCGGTCCGGGCGAGGCGACCGAAGCCGGCGTGCGCATCCGGGTCATCCCCGATTCGGGAGCCCGCACCGCGCTGGCGGCCGATGACGGCGAGCTGGTCCTGCACGGCGCCCGCCTGGAACGGAGCCGGTCGTGACACCGGCCGTCGCCGCGGTTCCCCTCGTCCATCTGGGTGCCTTTCAGCGTGCCGTGAGGGCCCTGCTGACCCGTCCGGTCCTCACGCCGGCCGCTGACCCGGTGAGCTTCGGCCTCGTCCGCCGGTTTCGGGCCGAGATCGCGACTCACGCCGAACCCACGCTGGGCGCCCACCTGGAGGTCACGGCCACCAGCGCCCGCCTCCGCCGACCCACCGACCGGCTCGACCCGCACCTGCGCCTGTCGCTGCCCAGCCGCGACCTCGACCGCCGCCGCCTCGCCTACCTCTGCCTGGCGCTGGCCGCCCTCTCACGGGTGGCCGATGTGGTCACGCTCACCGATCTGGCGGCCACAGTCCGCCCGTGGGCCGACGAGACGGCCCGCCTGGGGTTCGACGAGACGCGGCTGGCCCACCGGCGGGCCTTCGCCGACGCCCTGAGCTGGCTCGAGGCCTGCGGCGGTCTCGCCGTCGTCGACGCCACGACGGCGGCGTGGGCCGCCGACCCGCGATCCGGCGAGGTGCTCTACCAGGTCGACCACGATGTCCTCGGGGCGCTCGTCGACCCGCCCGCCCTGATCGACGGGTGCCCAACGGCTGCGGCCTTCCTCAGCCAGCCGCCGGGCGCCGTCTCCCGGGCCGCGGCCGCCGAGCGGCGCCGTCAGCGCCTGGCCCGCCTGCTGGTCGACCACCCCGTGGTGCACTACGGCGACCTCGAGCCGGCCGATGCCGAGATGGGCCGCCGCGACGCCGGGCGCCTGGCCGACGAGCTGGCCCTGCTCACGGGGTGGGTCCTGGAACGACGAGCGGAGGGGCTGGCTCTCACCGCGCCGGCGGGAACGTTCCCGCGGCCGGGTGCCGTCGGCGCGGTGGCCCTCGCCGTCGCCGTCGAGCTGGCCACGGCGACGGGCGAGCCGATCGCCTGGCCGTCGCTGGCCGAGGAGCAGGCCGATCTCGTCCAGCGCCTCGACGCCGCCGGCGGACGGACCGCGGTGACGGCCGTGACGCCCACGAACGGGACCCCGGCGGCGATGGCGGTGTCCCGGGCTGCGGTCACCGACCTCGTCCGCCGCCTGGTCGAGGAGAACGCCAAGGGCCTCGGTGCCGAGCACCGGGCCGATCCCGACGGCCTGGCCGACAAGGCCCTCCACCTGCTGGCCAGCTGTGATCTGGTCCGCCTCCAGCCGGGCGCCGTCGTCCCCCTGCCCGCCCTCCAGCGCTACCGGGCGGCGGCGATCACCCGGTCCCGCCCCGCTCCACCCGCCGTCGACGACGACACCGCAGATCCGGACGCCCCCCAGCTCTTCGAGGCCACCCCATGACCCGCTTCAAGCCCCACGAGGCCGGGATCGTCAACCTGTGGGACTACCACCTGCAGACCTTCCGCTTCGAGGACGGCCGCCTGGTCCTGCGGGGGGCCAACGGATCGGGCAAGACCAAGGCCCTCGAGGTGCTGGTGCCGTTCGTGCTCGACGGCCAGCTCGACCCCCGCCGCCTCGACCCGTTCTCCGGTGACAGCCGTTCGATGCGCGACAACATCCTGTGGGGCCGTGACAAGGGGGTGTGGTCCTACGCCTGGGTCGAGTTCCGCCGACCCTGCGGGGCGGCCGTCACGATCGGCGTGGGCCTGCGGGCCAGCAGGGAGGGCCACGACGTCAAGCGCTGGTGGTTCGCCGTCGACCGGGCCCGCGGCGACGGCTGGGACGTGGTCGACGCCGACGGCGCCCCACTCGCCGAAAAGGCGCTGAAGGCGGCCGTGGGGGAGGGGTGCATGCCGTCCACCGCCGCCGGCCACCGGGCCAACGTCGATCGTCTGCTGTTCGGCCTGGGAGAGCGGTACGACGCCCTGGTTGAGCTGGTTCTCGCCCTCCGACGGCCCATGCTGGCCAAGAACCTCGACCTGCCGATGCTCGACCGGACCCTGCGCGAGAGCCTCCGGCCCGTCGACGACGACCTGGTCGAGCGTTCGGCGCGCGCCTTTGAGGACCTCGAAGCGGTGGCCATCGAGCTGGAACGCCTGCGCAAGGCCTCCGACGGCGCCCAGCAGTTCCTCGGCACCTATCGCACCTACCTGCTCTCCACGGTCCGCAAGCGGCTCGACGACGACGCTCGGGCCCGGGAGGGGCTGCTCGCGGCCCGGGCGGCCGCGGCGTCAGCCATGGCCCTGGCCGCCGCCGCGGCCACGACGGTTGCCGCCTCCACCGCAGCCCGCACCGACGGGGAGGAGGCGGCACGCCAGGCCGACCAGCGGCTCCGGGGGTTGCTGTCCTCGGCGGCCTACCAGGGCCACCAGCAGCTCGAGGACCTGCGCGGTCGGGTGACCGACGCCAGGCGGCGGGCCGACCTCGACCGCGCCGACGCCGAGGTGGCCGACGAAGCACAGGCCCGCGCCCGGGTCGTCGCCGAGAAGGCGGGCGAGCGCTTGCTGCGGGTGGTGGCCGACCACGAGCGGGCGGCGGCGGAAGCGCAGACGGCGGCCAGCGAGGCGGGCGTCGCCTCGGCCGACCCGTCGCTGGTCGAGGCCCGCCGACTGGAGCTGCGCGAGGTGCGCAGCGGGGCCGACGCCTGGGAGCGGGCCGAGGACCGGGCCGGGCGCGCTCGGGAACGGGCCGACGTGACTGGTGAGCGGGTCCAGGCCGCGGGTCGCCTGGTTCGCCAGGCCGAGGGAGCGACGGCCCAGGCCCGCGATCAGTGGCGCCAGCTGCTGGCCGACTGGGCCGACGGATCGCCCTGGGTGACCGCGGAAGGTCTGGATCGCCTGGCGGGCGCCGTCGATGCCGTCGGCGAACCGGGGGCTTCGGCCCCGGCCGAGGTGCTGGCCGGGCTGGTGGAGCCCGACCGTGATCGGCTGGTCGTCGCCCGCCGTGACCTCCAGTCCCAGGCCACCACCGTCCGCACCACGGCCGCCGAGGTGGCCCGGCAACGGGCCGACGTGGCCGCCGAACGAGACGACGACCCGCCACCCGCCCGGAGCCGGCAGCGATCCGACGGGCGGGCCGGGGCGCCCCTGTGGCGCCTGGTCGACTTCCGGCCTTCGGTGCCCGCCGCCGACCGGGCCGGGATCGAGTCCGCGCTGCTGGCCTCGGGCCTCCTCGATGCCTGGGTCACCGCCGACGGCACCGTCCCGGCCGAGGAGACGGACGGCTTCGCCGTGGCCGGGCCACCTGTCGGCGGTGCCACCCTGGCCGACCTCCTGGATCCGGACGGCGACGATCTCCCGGTGGCGGCCGAGGTGGTCCGCGAGGTCCTGGCCGGCATCGCCGTCGGTGCCGGGCTGTGCTCGGTGAACGTCGACGGCGCCTACCGCCTGGGGGCCCTGGCCGGCACCGCTCCCACCGAGGAGGCCGGGTTCGTCGGCGCTGCCGCCCGGGAACGACGGAGGGCCCGCCGCCTGGCCGAACTCGACGGCGAGCTCGACCGGCTGGCGGCCGAGGTCGAGCGCCTCGAGGCGGAGCACGCAGCCGTCGACGAGCGGCTCGCCGACCTGCGCCGAGCCCTGGAGGCGTTCCCGTCACTGGCCGCGGTGGAGCGGGCGGTGCAGGAGCTGGCCCGTACCGCCACCGCCCTGGCCGCGGCCGCCGAGCACCGCCGGGAGGCCGAGGCTGAGGCCGACACCGAGGCCCGTGCCGCCACGGGCGCCCGCCGCCGCTTCGTCGACGCCGCCGGCGCCGCCCGCCTGCCGGCCACCCTCGAAGCCGTCGCCTCCGCCGAGGCGGCCCTCCACGTCCTGCAACGAGCCGTGGCCCAGGCGGCCCAGCTGGCGACGGCGCGGGCCGGAGCCGAGGAGGGGTCGGCCACCGCGGCCAGCACGCTGGCTCAGGCCGAGCGGCGGCGGGACGAGCTGGGCGAACGGGCCCGGGGCTCGGCGGGCGACCACACCGAGGCGGCGGCCCGCCTCGCCGCGGTCGAGGAGAGCCTGGGGGCCGAGGCGGCGCAGGTGGCCGGCCAGATCCGGGAGGTGCGCTCCACCCTCGATCGGGTCGAGCGGGCCCTGCCCGCCTTGCGTTCAGCCGAGCGAACAGCCGGGGAGGCCGCCGTCGAGGCCAGGGTCCGGTCCGAGGCCCTCGGTGGTGCGGTCGGGGTGGCCGAGCAGGCCGAGGCCGACGCCGACCGGCTCGTCCAGCCCTTTGGCCGGCCCGACCTGGTCCTGGCCTGCGGCCTGGCTGCCGACCAGCCGTGGCGCGACGCCCTCGAGCGGGCCAGCCGCGGCCGGTCGCCGTCGGACGACTCGCTGAAGCAGAACCGCACCGCGGTCCTCGGGGGCTACGACGAGCTGGAGAAGCGGCTTGGCGGGCGTCACCCGGCCCACCTCGACCTCGACGACACCGATCTGGTCGTGGTGAGCGTCGATCACGAAACCGGCCCCGCCCCCGTCGCCGAGTTCGCCGCCCGACTGGCCGATCAGGTGGCCGAGCAGTCGGCCTACCTCTCGGCCCGGGAGCGCACCGTGTTCGAGGACGCGCTGCTCTCGGCACTGGTCGACCAGCTCCACCAGCGCACCCAGGCCGCCCGCGAGCTGGTGCACGGCATGAACGAGGTGCTGTCCCGGCACCGCACCACCTCGGGTCTCACCGTGTCGCTGTCGTGGGCACCGTCCGAAGGTCCCGGCGAGGAGCGCCGCGAGCTCCTCCGCCTCCTCGAGGCCGGGTCGGCCAACCTGACCGTCGACGAGCTCGACCGGGTCCGCCGCCTCCTGGCCGACGCCGTGCGCACGGCCCGGGCCGACCACGCCGACGAGCGCTACCGCGACGTGCTGGCCGGCGTCCTCGACTACCGGGCCTGGCGCAGCTTCGAGCTGGCCCTCGACGACGGCCACACCAAGGAGCGCCTGACCCGCCAGCGCTACGGAAAGCTGTCCGGCGGCGAGAAGTCGGTGGCCCTCCACCTGCCCCTGTTCGCCGCCGCCCACGCCACGTTCGCCGGCGCCGACCCGAGCTGCCCTCGGCTGCTGGCCCTCGACGAGGCGTTCGAGGGCATCGACGAGAACGGGCGCGACGAGCTGCTGGCCCTCACCGTGGCCTTCGACCTCGACCTGTTCCTCACCGGCTACCGCCTCTGGGTCGTCTCGCCCCGGGTTCCGGCGGTGGCCCACTACGAGCTGGTTCACGAACCGAGCGAGCACGTGGTGGCCGCCCAGCGCGTGGTCTGGAACGGCAGGGAGCTGGTCGACGACGAGGAGGTGGCGTGACCGGCACGGTCGGCCATCTGACCGGGCCCGGGTTCGACCGCCTCTGGCCCCGGTGCCGCCGGGCGCTCGAGCGGTCCGGGGGGACCGTCGGCGGCACCGTCAGCCTGCCCGAACCCACCGACGAGGAACGCCGCGTGCTCAGTGGCCTGCTGCGCCGTCACCTGCCTCCCGGAGGCGCCCGGCTCACCGTCAGGCTGGAGGCCCTTGATGCCGCCCTGCGGGCCGGCCCGGCCGAGCTGGGCCTGCCCGAGGTGGTGGAGCAGCTCACCGGGCCGCTGCGCAACCGGCCCGCCGAGGCTGCCGCCGCCACCGCCGAGATCGCCGCGGCGCGAGCTGTGGTCGCCGACCAACCCGGTCTCGCCCCGTGGATCGACTCGCTCGCCGCCGATGGGATCCTCACCCGCCTCCAGCGCGACGACGGCCTTCACCTGGTCGGCACGGCTGCCGCCGTCCTCGCCCGGCTGCCCGCCGACGGGGTGCCGCTGTCGGTGCTGGCCGTGCGCACCGCCGGCTCGGCCAAGGCCCTCGACGGCGGCACGCTGCCGACCCTGGTGCTGCGGGCTCTGGCCCAGGCCGGCGGGGTGGCGACACCGACCTCGGCGTGGGGCCGCCGGCGGCTGTGGGACGCCCACGGCGTGGTGGTGGACCCCCTGTCCTCCCAGGTCCTGGTCCTCGGCCTGGGCGAGTCGGCCGACGGCGAGCCGAGGCGGTGGACCCTGCGCCAGCTCCGCCGCTCCGGCGTCCCCGCCGCGCCCGCGCTGTGGGTGTGCGAGAACCCGGCCGTGGTGGCCGTGGCCGCCGACCGCCTCGGCGCCGCCTGCCCCCCGCTGCTGTGCACCGAGGGCCAGCCCTCCACCGCCGCCCGAGCCGTGGTCGACGCCGCCGCTCAGGTGGGCTGGCACAACGACTGGGACTGGCCGGGCGTGCGCATGACGGCGTCAGCCGTCGAACGTCACGGCGCCAGCCCCTGGCGCATGAGCGCGGCGTCCTATGAGGCGGCGGTCGCCGCCACCGACCCCACCCGGCTCTGCCCCCTCGCCGGCCGCCCGGCTCCCACACCGTGGGACCCGGCGCTCGCCACGGCCATGGCCACCCACGGCGTCACCCTCGAGGAGGAGCTGGTGGTCGACACCCTCGTCGCCGACCTGCGGGGCTGGGTTTGCCGTTGATACCCCTAGGGGGTATGATGCGAGGCATGCAGACACCTTCCTCCGCCGGCACCAAGCTGGCCGGCTTCGCCGTCGCCGTGGCGCTGGTGTTCGGCGCCACCTTCGGGGTGGCCCGGGCCGTGGCCCCCGACGGCGCCCCCAAGCGAGCAGACGACGCCCACGACATGGACGGCACGGAGATGGACGGCATGGAGATGCCGGCCGCCGGCGCCACCCCGCCGGGCCTGGCCGTGGCCCAGGACGGCTACCGGTTCGTGGCCGAGGCCACCAACCTGGCGTCGGGCCCCGCCGTCCCCTTCCGCTTCCGCCTGGAGGGCCCCGACGGCCCCGTCCAGCGCTACGAGCAGCTTCACGAGCGGGAGCTGCACCTCATCGTGGTGCGCCGCGACCTCACCGGCTTCCAGCATGTCCACCCGACCCGGGCCGCCGATGGCACGTGGGCCATCGACCTCGACCTTCGGGGAGGGGGCACTTGGCGGGCCTTCGCCGACTTCGCCCCGACGGGCGGGCCGGCCCAGCTGACGCTCGGCCTCGACCTCCAGGTGGCGGGCGCCTTTGAGCCCGGCTCCGCCCCCACGGCGGCAAAGGCGCCCGACCCGTCGCTCGATGTGCGCATCGACCGCGGCGGCGACGACGTCGAGATCACGGTTCGGCGTGACGGCGAGGTCATCCAGCCCGAGCCCTACCTCGGGGCCCGCGGCCACCTGGTGGCGCTGCGGGCCGGCGATCTGGCCTACCTCCACGTCCACCCGCTCGAAGGCGGCGCACCCGCCGTCCGCTTCATGGCCCACCTGCCGACGGTGGGCCCGTACTCCCTCTTCTTCGACTACCAGGTGGGTGGCGTCGTCCACACCGCCACGACCAGCATCGAGGTGAAGTGATGGATGCCGAGACCCAGAACACCGAGACCACAACGGCCGCCGAGGGCGCCGGCCAGATCGAGCTGCTGGTGGGCGGCATGACCTGCGCCTCGTGCGCCGGGCGGGTCGAGCGGCGCCTCAACAAGATGGAGGGGGTCACCGCCTCGGTGAACCTGCCCCTGGAGCGGGCCACCGTCACCGTGCCGGCCGGCGTCACCGCCGAGCAGCTGATCGCCGAGGTCGAAAAGGCCGGCTACCAGGCCCGCCTGCCCGAACCCCCCCGCACCGCTGGCGAGGAGGCCCCCGACCCGGTTGACCACGAGGGGATCAAGGTGGCCGGCCTGAAGCGCCGGTTCGGCCTGTCGGCCGCCCTGGCCATCCCCGTCATCCTCCTGTCGATGATCCCGCCCCTGCAGTTCGACGCCTGGCAGTGGCTCGCCTTCGCCCTGGCCGGCCCGGTGGTCCTGTGGGGCGGCTGGCCGTTCCACGTGACCGCGGTGCGCAACCTGCGCCACGGCACCGCCTCGATGGACACCCTCATCTCGGTCGGCACCCTGGCCGCCTACCTGTGGTCGATCTGGTCGCTGTTCGTCGGCGACGCCGGCGACCCGGCCATGCGGATGGGTTGGCACTTCTTCGGCGCCACCGGCGGCGACGAGATCTACCTCGAGGCCGCCGCCGGGGTGGTGGCGTTCATCCTGGCCGGCCGCTGGCTGGAGGCCCGGGCCAAGCGCAGCGCCGGCGCCGCCCTGCGTTCCCTGCTCGAGCTGGGGGCCAAGGAGGTGGCCGTCCTGCGGGACGGCCGGGAGGAGCGGATCCCGGTCGAGGCGCTGCAGGTCGGCGACCGCTTCGTCGTCCGCCCTGGCGAGAAGGTGGCCACCGACGGCGTGGTCGAGGACGGCAGCTCGGCCATCGACGCCTCGCTGCTCACCGGCGAGAGCGTGCCCGTCGAGGTGGCGCCCGGCGCTTCGGTCACCGGTGCCACGGTCAACGTCGGAGGGCGCCTGGTGATCCGGGCCACCCGGGTCGGGGCCGACACCAAGCTGGCCCAGATCAGCCGGCTGGTCAGCGACGCCCAGGCCGGCAAGGCCCAGGTCCAGCGGCTGGCCGACCGCATCTCGGCGGTGTTCGTGCCGGTCGTGATCGCCCTGTCCGTCGGCACCCTGGGCGCCTGGCTCGGCGCCGGCGGGTCGGCCAACGCCGCCTTCACCGCCGCGGTGGCCGTGCTGATCATCGCCTGCCCCTGCGCCCTGGGCCTGGCCACCCCCACGGCCCTGCTCGTCGGCACCGGGCGGGGCGCCCAGCTCGGCATCCTCATCAAGGGCCCCGAGGTCCTCGAGTCGACCCAGCGCATCGACACCGTCGTCCTCGACAAGACCGGTACCGTCACCACCGGGCGCATGTCGCTGGTTGCCGTGGTGGCGGGCGAGGGTGAGGACGAGGGCGAGGTCCTCCGGCTGGCCGGGGCGCTCGAGGACGCCTCCGAGCACCCGATCGCCCAGGCCGTGGCCGCCGCCGCCCGGGAGCGCCACGGCGACCTTCCTCCGGTGGAGAGCTTCGAGAGCAAGCGGGGCCTCGGCGTGCAGGGCGTGATCGAGGGCCACGCTGTCGTAGCCGGCCGGCCCAGCCTGCTGGCCGACTGGGGCGCTCAGCTGCCCGAGGCGCTGCAGGCCCCGATGGCCGAGGCCGAGGGGCGGGGCCAGACCGTCATCGCCGTGGCCTGGGACGGAAAGGCCCGGGCCGTCCTCGCCGTGGCCGACACGGTGAAGGCCACCTCGGCCGCCGCCATCACCTCGCTGCGCGAGCTGGGCCTCGAGCCGATCCTGCTGACCGGCGACAACGAGGCGGTGGCCAGGGCCATCGCCGCCGAGGTGGGCATCGACACCGTGATCGCCGGCGTCCTGCCCGAGCAGAAGGTCGACGAGGTGCGCCGCCTGCAGGCCGAGGGCCGACGGGTGGCCATGGTGGGCGACGGGGTCAACGACGCCGCCGCCCTCGCCGCCGCCGACCTGGGCCTGGCCATGGGCACCGGCACCGACGCGGCCATCGAGGCCAGCGACCTCACCCTGGTCAGCGGCGACCTGCGGGCCGCGGCCGACGGCATCCGTCTGGCCCGCCGGGTCCTCAGGACCATCCGGGGCAACCTGTTTTGGGCCTTCGCCTACAACGTGGCCGCCATACCGCTCGCCGCCGCCGGGCTCCTCAACCCGATGCTGGCCGGTGCGGCCATGGCCTTCTCCAGCGTCTTCGTGGTCACCAACAGCCTGCGCCTGCGCACCTTCCGCAGCCAGGTGGCCGGCGGGACGGGCCAGGCCGAGACGGCGGGGAAGGGCTCACTCCCGGCCGCGGCCCCGTCGGCCGGTGAGCCCGACCAGGTTGTCGGCGCCCGCCCCGCCGCCTGAGGCGGCGGCCCCGCTTCGGGGTCGGGCCGAACGGGTAGCCACGGCACATGGAGCAACGTTCGCTGGCCGGCCTGACCGTCTCGACGGTCGGGCTCGGCTGCATGGGCATGTCCGAGTTCTACGGGAAGGGCGATGATACCGAGTCGACGGGGGTGATCCACCGGGCTCTCGACCTCGGCTGCACCTTCCTCGACACCGCTGACATGTACGGGCCGTTCACCAACGAGCGCCTGGTCGGCAGGGCCATCGCCGGCCGCCGCGACGAGGTGGTGCTGGCCACCAAGTTCGGCAACGAGCGACGGGAGGACGGCTCGTGGGTGGGGGTCAACGGCAGCCCCGACTACGTGCGTGCGGCCTGTGACGCCTCGCTCCAGCGCCTCGGCGTCGACCACATCGACCTCTACTACCAGCACCGGGTCGACACCAGCGTCCCCATCGAGGAGACGGTGGGGGCCATGGGCGAGCTGGTGGCGTCCGGCAAGGTCGGTCACCTCGGGCTGTCGGAGGCGTCGGCGGCCACGGTGCGCCGGGCGGCAGCCGTGCACCCGATCACCGCGCTGCAGAGCGAGTACAGCCTGTGGACCCGTGAGGTTGAGGCCGAGGTGCTGCCGACGCTGCGCGAGCTCGGGATCGGGTTCGTGGCCTACAGCCCGCTCGGTCGGGGGTTCCTCACCGGGGCCTACCGTTCGGTCGCCGACCTCCCCGAGGGGGACAGCCGGGCCGACCGCTTTCCCCGGTTCAGCGAGGCCAACTTCGAGCAGAACCTGGGCCTGGTGGACCGGGTGGTCGAGCTGGCCGGGCGCAAGGGCTGCACACCCGGCCAGGTGGCGCTGGCCTGGGTGCTGGCCCGGGGTCCCGACGTGGTCCCGATCCCGGGCACCAAGCGCCTCCGCTACCTCGAGGAGAACCTGGCCGCCGCCGAGGTGCGGCTCGACGACGACGACCTGGCCTGGGTCGATGCCAACATCGGCGAGGGCGCCGGCGACCGCTACGCCGACATGTCCACCGTCAACCGCTGAACCCCGGGATCGGCCGGGAGGAGGAGTCGCCCAGAGGAGCCATGCTCCCGACAGCTCGGAGCGGTGAGGGGGCTGTCACGGTCGGGCCGTAGCGTCGGTGAGGTGCCGACCCGGGGAGCCCGTTCACAGCCGGAGGTCGAGGTGGTCGGCCACGGCCGTCCCGCCACCCGGGCGTTGGCCCGACGGATCATCGCGGTCAAGGCCGCCGGCCACCCGCTCGACCCCGTCACCGTGGTGGTGCCGTCCAACACCGCCGGCCTCTCGGCCCGGCGCCTGCTGGCCACCGGCGACACCGCCACCGGCCTTGCGGCCGTCAACGTGGCCAACGTCGCCTTTGTCACGCCGTTCCGCCTGGCCGAGCTAATCGGTGCGGCCGATCTCGCCGGCCGCCGACCGCTGACCAACCCGGTGCTCGCCGCCGCCGTGCGGGCCACGCTGGCGACCAGCCCCGGTCAGTTCGCCGCCGTGGCCCACCACCAGGCCACCCAGGCCGCCGTCGTGGCTCTCTACAGCGAGCTCAGCCGGGCCCTCCCGGGCACCCACGCCCGTATCGCCGCCGCCAGCGCCCGGGGGGCCGAGGTCGTGCGCCTTGTGGCTGAGGTTCGGGGGCGGCTGGTCGGCTCCTTCGACGAGAACGACCTGGCCCAGGCCGCCGCCACCCGCCTGACCACCGACCCGACGGCCGGTCTCCGGCTGGGGTCGCTCGTCTGGTACCTCCCCGACCGTTTGACGCCGGCCATGACCGGGTTGGTCCGGGTCGCCCTCGTCCAGGTCGGGCCGGCGGCCGTCGTCCTCGCCCTGACGGGCGAGGCGCAGGCCGACGAGGCCGTCCTCGACACCGTGCGACGGGCCGGCGTCGACCTTGGCGCTCTCCCGGCGCCGGTGGCGGTACCGACCGCCACCCGCCTGGTCAGCGCCTCCGACGCGGACGAGGAGGTGCGCCAGGTGGTCCGCGAGGTGATCCGGCTCGTGGCCGAGGGCACCCGTCTCGACCGCATCGCCATCTTCCGCCCCACCCCGGGCTCCTACGGCCGCACCCTGATCGAGCAGCTCGACGGCGCCGGCATCCCCCACAACGGCCCGGCCGTCACCCGGCTGGCCGACACCCTGGCCGGCCGCACGCTGCGGGCGGCCCTCGCCCTGCGCACCAGCGGGTGGGGGCGCAGCGAGGTCATCGCGCTGCTCACCGAGGCGCCGGTCGCGGTCGAGGGCAGGTCGGCGTCGCTGCGGCGCTGGGATGCCCTCTCCCGCCGGGCCGGAGTGGTGGGGGGCCTCGACGACTGGCGCTCGAAGCTGGAGCAGGTCAGTCAGGTCCTCGCCTCCACGCTGGCCGAGCTCGAGAGCGGTGACCCGGATTCGGGGTCGCTTAGGGTCGACAACGCCCGCCGGGATCTGCAGGACAGCCGTCAGCTGGTCGGCTTCATCGACGGCCTGGCTTCGGCCGTGGCCGATGTCGACCACGCCGCCAACTGGGCCCGGCGGGCGACCGCCGCCCGCGCTCTGGTCACCTTCCTGCTCGGCCCTGAGCCCGAACGCCACGGGTGGCCCGAGGTCGAGGCGGCGGCGGCGCAGAAGGTGGATGAGGCCCTTGATCGGCTCGCTGTCCTCGGTGACATCGATCCCCACCCCAGCTCGGCCACCTTCGAGCTGGCCGTCGGCGCCGAGCTCGATGCCACCGTCGGGCGCCTCGGCCGCTTCGGGCACGGCGTCCTCGTCGCCCCCCTGGCCTCGGCCGTGGGCCTCGACCTCGATGCGGTGTTTGTGGTCGGCATGGCCGAGGGCACCTGCCCGGCCTTCGGGCGCGACGACCCCCTCCTGCCCGATGTCGACCGGCAGCGGGCCGAGGCCGGCGAGCTGGTCACCCGGGACGAACGGCTGCGGGCCCAGCACCGCAGCTTCCTGGCCGCGCTGGCCGCCGGGGCCACCCACCGCACGCTCTCGTTCCCCCGGGGCGAACTGCGGGCCCGCCGCGAGCGTCGGGCCTCGCGCTGGCTCCTCGCCTCGGCCTCCTTGCTGGCCGGGCGCCGGATCTTCACCAGCGACGTCACCGCGCTGGCCCCCGAGGTGCTGCACACCGTCGCCTCCTACGAAGATGGCGTCGTCCACGCCGACCACCACGGCTCGGTCGTCGAGCGCGACGTCGACGCACTGCGGGCCGCCCGACGCGCCGGCATCGACCTCCTCAACCATCCGCTCGTCGCCGGCGACCTGGGCCGGGGGTTCGCCGCCCGAGCCGCCCGGTCCGGGCCCCGCTTCACCGAGTGGGACGGCAACCTGGCCGGCCAGCCCGTGCCCTCCCCGGCCCGAGGTCGTCCGATGTCCCCCACCAGGCTCGAGACCTGGGCGTCGTGCCCGTTCCGGTACTTCCTCGGCAACGTCCTGCACCTGGGCGAGCGCGACGAGCCGGAGCGGGTGGTCGAGATCAGCCCGGCCGACAAGGGCACGCTGATCCACCAGGTCCTCGAAGGGTTCCTCACCGAGGTGATCGACCGCGGTGCACCCGACCCCGATGAGTCCTGGACCCCAGAGGACCGCCGCCGGATGGGCGAGCTGGCCGAGGAGGCGTTCGCCGAGGTCGAGGCCCGGGGGCTCACCGGCCGGGCCCTCACCTGGCGACGGACCCGGGCCGAGGTTCTGGCCGACCTCGACGTCTTCCTCAGCGAGGACGACGAGCACCGCCGCACCAGCCGGGCGCGGCCGGCAGCGGCCGAGATGGCCTTCGGCAGGGGGGACAGTCCCCCGCTGTCGCTGAAGCTGCCCAGCGGGCGAACCCTCACCTTCTGTGGATCCGCCGACCGGGTCGACCGGGGCGAGGACGGTCACCTGGTGATCCTCGACTACAAGACGGGCAGCGCCAAGGGCTACAAGGACCTGGCCAACGACCCCGTCCAGGCCGGCGCCGCGCTCCAGCTCGGGGTGTACGCCGAGGCGGCCCGGGCCCAGCTCGGCGCCGACGAGGTCAACAGCTCCTACTGGGCCATCTCCGCCAAGGGCGAGTTCCGCCAGCACGGCTACCCCTGGACCGAGGACCGCCGGTCCCGGTTCCTCGACGTCACCGAGGCCATCGTCGACGGCATCGAGTCGGGGGTGTTC
>JBBPYZ010000166.1:0-3753 GCA_038199465.1 Acidimicrobiales bacterium
CTCGCGGCGCGCTGTGGCATCGACCATGGCGACATCAGCCGCATCGAGCGCGGATCCACCAGCCCGACCGCCCGCTCGAGCGGATCACCGCCGCCCTTGACGCCAACGTTCGCCTGGTGGCCCGGACGGAGGGTTAGCGGGTCAGCCGCCGGCGACGGCGGGGATGATCGAGACGGTTTCGGCCTCCGCCACGGGGGTGTCGAGGCCCTGCTCGAAGCGGACGTCGTTGTCGGCGACGAAGACGTTGACGAAGCGGCGGAGGGCGCCGGCGTCGTCGAAGAGGCGCTCGTGCATGCCGGGGTGGGCGGCGTCAAGGGCCTTCAGCACCTCGCCGACGGTCGAGCCGTCGACGGTGGCGGTGCCTTGACCGGCGGTGAGGGTGCGCAGCTGGGTGGGGATCCGGACGGTGGGCATGTCGGCTCTAGGCCTCCTGGAAGTCGATGGCCTCAGCGAAGGCCGCAAGGGTGGGTTCGATGGTGGCGGTGGGGCCGACGACCGGGCTGACGGCGTCGACCGTCTTCAGGCCGTTGCCGGTGATGTAGGCCACGACCCGCTCGTCGGAGCGGACGGTTCCGGCCGCGGCCAGCTTGGCCAGGGTGGCCACGGTGACCCCGCCGGCGGTCTCGGCGAAGATGCCCTCGGTGCGGGCCAGCAGGCGGATGCCCTCGACGATCTCGTCGTCGGTGACCGAGCCGATGGACCCGCCGCTGCGGCGCACGGCCTCGAGGGCGTAGGTGCCGTCGGCCGGGTTGCCGATGGCCAGGCTCTTGGCGATGGTGGCGGGGCGCTGGGGCTTGAAGGTGTCCCAGCCGTGGGCGAAGGCGGTGGCCACCGGCGAGCAGCCCTCGGCCTGGGCGCCCGAGACCCGCACCGGGTGCTCGGCGATGAGGCCGACCTCGGCCAGCTGGCGGAAACCCTTCTCGATCTTGCACAGCTGGCTGCCGCTGGCCACGGGCACCACGACGTGGTCGGGCGCCTCCCACCCCAGCTGCTCGGCCACCTCGAAGGCCAGGGTCTTGGAGCCCTCGGCGTAGTAGGTGCGCACGTTGACGTTGACGAACGCCCAGGTCGGCTGCTCGGAGGTGAGCTCGGCACACAGGCGGTTCACGTCGTCGTAGGAGCCGTCGACCGCCACCAGGGTGCCGCCGTAGATGGCGGTGGTGGTGATCTTGGCCGGCTCGAGGTCGGAGGGGATGAACACGATCGAGCGCATCCCGGCCCGGGCGGCGTGGGCGGCCACGGAGTTGGCCAGGTTGCCGGTGGAGGCGCAGGCCGCCACCTTGAAGCCGAGCTCGCGGGCCTTGGCCAGCGCCACCGACACCACCCGGTCCTTGAACGAGCCGGTGGGGTTGCGGGTGTCGTCCTTCAGCCACAGCTCGCCCAGGCCCAGCTCGGCGGCCAACCGGTCGGCCCGCACCAGCGGCGTGCCGCCGGCGCCCAGGTCGACCCCGCCCGGTGGGCTGGAGGGGAGCAGATCGGCCCACCGCCAGATGGTGCGGGGGCCGGCCTCGATCGACTCCCGGCTGATGGAGGCCCGCACCGCGTCGAGGTCGTAGGCCACCTCGAGCGGGCCGAAGCAGTAGTCGCACACGTGGAGGGCCTCGGCCGGGTAGCCGCGCCCGCACTCCCGACAGGTGAGGCCGGTCACAAAGGTCATCTCGGATTACCTACCCTTCATCGTTCGGGCATTGGCACCTGGCTGCCGCAAGAGCGGGCTGGTTGCCGCGGCGTCGTAGGGCCCGTCCCTCGACCGCTCTGGATGGTTGGCTCGGCCTTCATTCTGCCCCGAAACGCCGGCGATCGGCAAGCAGGAGGGCCACCGCCTCGGTGAGCGACGCCGCCGGGTCGTCCCGGGCCCGCCGTTCGCCGACCAGCGAGACCAGCGAGACGACCTCGATGCCGGCCGGCACCTCGACGCCCGGCTCGACGTCACCCACCACGGCCACGACGGGGACGGCAGCAGCGGCGGCCAGACCGGCCACCCCGCCCACGGCCTTGCCGGCGAAGCTCTGGTCGTCGAGCAGGCCCTCGCCGGTGACGACCAGGTCGGCGGCCGCCACCCGCTCGCCCAGATCGAGGGCCTCGGCCACCACGTCGAACCCGGGCACCAGGGTGGCTCCCAGGGCGGCGAGGGCCCCGGCCAGGCCCCCGGCGGCGCCCGACCCGGGGAGGTCGCTCACGTCGAACCCAGCCACCGCCTCCAGCTCGGCGGCCATCCGCTGCAGCCGCCGCTCCAGCAGGGCGGCCTGGGCGGCCGTGGCCCCCTTCTGGGGCGCGAACGTGCGGGCGGCGTCGAGGAACCGGGTGGTGACGTCGCAGGCCACCACCAGCTCGACCCCGGCGAGGCGGCCCGCCTTGGTGAGCACGGCCAGGGCGCCGGCGCCGCCGTCGGTGGTGGCCGAGCCGCCCAGGCCGACCAGGAGCCGGCGGGCGCCCTCGGAGACGGCGGCGGCGAGGAGCTGCCCTGCTCCGGTCGACGAGGCGGCAAGCGGGTCGTTGCCCGACGGGCCGCCGACGTGGGCCAGCCCGATGGCCCGGGCCGTCTCGATCACCGCCGTTCGCCCGCCCTCCAGCAGCAGCCACGATGCCGCCACCGGCCGGCCCAGGGCGTCCTGCACCGAGGTGGTGCGGGTCCGGCCCCGCCGGGCGAAGCAGTCGAGGAACCCTTCGCCGCCGTCGCTCACCGGCAGCTCCTCGACCTCCCAGCCCGCGGCGCGCCCCGCCGCCCCGATGGCCGCCGCCGCCGCCGGGCCGTCGAGCGTGCCGCGAAACTTGTCCGGACTGGCGAGGAGGCGGGGCACTGGCTGCATGATGGCCCCGTGGCCGATGACCTGGTGGTGGTGTCCAACCGAGGACCGGTGTCCTACCGGGTAGACGACGACGGCAAGCTGGTCCCCCGTCGGGGGGCCGGCGGGCTGATCTCCACCCTCGGCCCGGCCCTGGCGGCCCGGGCCAAAGGGGGCGGGACCACCACCGACACCTGGGTGGCGGCGGCCATCAGCGAGGGCGACCGGCGGGCCGCCGCCCAGGACCCCGCCGAGAACGAGGGGGTGCGCATCCGCCTCTTGGCGGTCGACGAGGACGCCTACCGCTCCTTTTACGACGTCATCTCCAACCAGACGCTGTGGTTCGCCTACCACGGCCTCGACAACCGGCCCTTCACGCCCTCGCTCGGCCGGGCCTGGCACCAGGCGTTCGAGGCCTATGTCGAGGTGAACCGGGCCTTTGCCGAGGCGGTGGCCGAGGAGGCGCCCGACGGGGCCACGGTCCTGGTCCACGACCTGCACCTGTCGCTGGTCGGCGGCCACCTGGCCCGGGAACGGCCCGACCTGGCCACCGCCCACTTCGCCCACACCCCGTTCTGCTGGCCCGACGGCCTGGCCGTGCTGCCCGCAGAACGGCGCCGCCAGCTCCTCGAGGGCCTGGCCGGCCACGGTGCCGTGGGCTTCCACTCGAGCCGGTGGGAGCGGGCCTTCCTGGCCTGCTGCGCCGAGAGCGGCGTCGCCCCGCCGGCCACGTTCGTGTCCCCCGCCGCCGTCGAGCCGGCCGACCTGGGCGCCGTCGCCGAGAGCGAGGACGGCATCCGCCGCCTGGCCGAGATCGAGGAGCTGTTCGGCGACCGGCAGCTCATCGTGCGGGTCGACCGGATGGAGCTGTCGAAGAACGTGGTGCGGGGCTTCTCGGCCTTCGCCCTGCTGCTCGAGGAGCACCCCGAGCTGGTCGACCGCGTGCTCTTCCTGGCCTGCTGCTACC
>JBBPYZ010000167.1:0-10099 GCA_038199465.1 Acidimicrobiales bacterium
TGCGCACCGAGCGGACGAAGAAGTCCTCGCCCTCGGGGAACATGGAGGACAGCACGGTGACCACATGGCTCATCACCAGGTCGCCGCCGACGTAGTGGCGGGGCAGCTCGTCGTCGGGGTACTGGAAGTCGATGCGGCGGGTGCGCACGGTGCGGGGCGGGATGGGCCGCCGGTCGAGGACGGGGGCACGGCTCAGAGGTTGCGCCGACCGGCGCAGCCGTGGCCCGAGCGGCCCGGCGGCCGAAGGTCGCCGAGAGCGGGGAGAACGGTGCTTTAGCTTGTCGCTCGACGGCGTCAGCCGGTGAGCGATCACTCCTACGGCGGGTCTATCCGTAAAGGCTCTCATGGGGATCCTCCGGGGGATGGGGGGTTGACGAGGGAACTGGACAGCACGTTGGTGAGCAGCTTCAGGTGGGCGAAGACCTCGGCGTGGTGGCCCTGCCGGTCGCCGTCGACCGAGGTCTGCAGGGCCAGCCCCACCAGCAGGGCCAGGGCCCCCCGCACCAGCGACGGCCCGAACTCCTGGTCGAGCAGGCCTGGGAAGTGCTGGCCGGCCACATCCAGCACCACCGCGTCGACCTTCTCGTTGAAGCCCTGCACGCAGGCGGCGATGGCGGGGTCGGTGCGGCCGGCCAGGGCCAACTCGATCAGGGCGGTCCAGGTGGGGCCGCTCAGGATCGACCAGAGCACGTCGAGGGCGGCGTCCAGGGTCTGCTCCTCGGCGGGCAGGGCTTCGAAGGCAGCAGTGAACTCTTCGAGGTTGCGGTCGAGGAGGTGATCTCCGACCGCCTCCATCAGCGCCGCCTTGGTGGGGAAGTGGTGGACCTGGGCGCCCCGAGCGACCCCCGCCCGGGCCACCACCTCGGGCAGGGTGGTCCGGGCCCAGCCCACGTCAATGAGGCACTCCACGGTGGCGTCCAAGAGCCGGGCCTGCATCTCGGCCCGCCGCTCGGGCTGGGGCCGCCGCCCCCGCCTCCCGGTCCCGGCCGGGGCGCTCACCTGCCCGCCGGCGCCGGCAGGGAGGGGCTCGGGTCACGGCTCATCGCTGTTGATGATGACGGATCTGCCACTTGCGGTCAAGACCGCAAGTGAAATGAAGCTAGGGTCGGCGGCCGTGTCTCTCACCGGTTCGCCGACGGCCCGCTCGGCCGCCGCTGCGGCGACCCCGGCGGTGGCGGTGCTGGCGTTTCAGGCCATCGCCTTCCCGGTCCCCCTCGAGGTCACCCTCCAGGGGGTGGTCCTGGGGCTGCTCAATGCCATGGTGGTGCTGGGCCTGGTGCTGGTCTACCGGGCCAACCGGGTGGTGAACCTGGCCCAGGGGTCCATTGGGATCTTCCCCGCAACCATGGCCGGCGCCGTGGTCCTATTCGGGGCGCCGAGCCTGACCGTCACCGCTGGGCTGGCGGTGACCGGCGGCCTGGTCACCCTGCTCGGCGCCGTCGCCGTGCTCCGCCTGCGACCCGTCCCGGCGCTGCTGGCGGCGGTGACGGTGGCCGCCCTGTCCGCCGCCGGGCTCCAGTTCAACGAGCGGCTGGGCTGGCTCGGTGGGCTGGGCGTGGGCCTGGTGGTGGCGGTCCTGTCCGGGGTCGCCATCGACGCCATCGTCATCCAGCGCCTCCGCCGGTCGCCTCGACTGGTGGTCACCGTGGCCACCATCGGGCTGGCTCAGCTGTTCGCCGTCATGGGCCTGCTCGCCCCCCGGCTGTGGGGCTCGGTCGCCCTGGTGGACCCCGAGGGCCTCCGCACCGGCTTCGAGGTGCCCGGGGACCTGTCGGTCACCATCGGCTCCACCGTGTTCGGCAGCGCCGAGGTGGTGGCCGTCGTCGTGTCCCTGATCTGCATCGCCGCCGTCACCCTGGCCCTGCGCCGCAGCGACATCGGCATGGCGGTGCGGGCCGCCGCCGACAGCGGGGACCGGGCCTCGATGCTCGGCATCCCCGTCCCCCGCATCGAGGCCGGGGTGTGGATCGTGGCCGCCGTGCTGGCCTTCATGGCCGCCTACCTGCAGGCTGGCATCCTGGGCCTCGAGCTCACCGCCGGGGTGGGCCTGAGGATCATGGTGGCGGCGCTCGGGGCGATGATCCTCGGCGGGCTGGCCTCGATGCCGGCCATGCTGCTGGCGGCGGTGTCCATCGGCGTGCTCACCCAGGCCACCGGCCCGGCCGGAGGCCACTCGCTCACCCTGACCGACGCCGTGCTGGCCGCCGTGGTCATCATCGGCCTCCTGGTGCGCCGCTCATCCCGCCGCCGGGCCGACCGCGAGACCACCTCCAGCTGGCAGTCTGCGTCCGAACCCCGCAGCCTCCCCTTCGAGCTGTCCGGGCTGCCGTTACTGCGGGCCCTGCGGGTACTCGGCGTGGTGCTGGTAATCGGCGCGGCGGCGGCGCTGCCGTTGGTGATGACCGAGAGCCAGGTGCTGCGTGGCTCCACCCTGATCGCCTTGGTCGTCCTGGCCCTGTCGGTGGTGGTGCTCACCGGCTGGACCGGCGAGGTGACCCTGGGCCAGATGTCCTTCGCCGCGGTGGGCGCCGCCGTGGCCGCCGTGGTCACCCTGGAGTGGCGGTTCGACTTCACCCTGGCGCTGCTGGCCGCCGGCCTCGCCGGTGCCGTGGTGGCGGTCCTGGTGGGCCTGCCGGCGTTGCGGTGGCGGGGCATCTTCCTGGCCGTCACCACCCTGGCCTTCGCCCTGGCCGCCACCAACTACCTGCTGAACCCCACCGTGGCCACGTGGATCCCCACCGAGGACGTCGCTCGCCGGCCCCTGCTCGGAGTGTGGGACCTGACCGGCCGCACCGCGATGTACGAGCTGGCCCTGGCGGTAGCCGTCCTGGCCTTCCTGGCCGCGTCCGGGGTGCGTCGCACCCGGGTGGGGCGGGTGCTGCGCGCCGTGCGCGACAACGCCCCTGCCGCCCAGTCCTTCGGTGTGCGCGTGCCGCTGGCCCGCCTGGGCGCCTTCGCCCTGTCCGGGTTCCTGGCCGGGGTCGGCGGCGCCCTGTTTTTCTATGTCAACGAGCGCTACGAGGTCGCCCTGTTCGGCGCCAACGAGGGCCTGAACGTGTTCATCTCGGCCGTGGTCGGCGGGGTCGGCAGCCTGCTGGGAGCGGTGCTCGGTGCCGTCCTGCTCGACGGGAGCCGCGGCTTCTTCTCCGGCCCGGCGGCGTTGCTGCCCTCGGCGGTGGGTGTGCTCGGCGTGCTGCTGTTGCTGCCCGGCGGGCTGGCCGAGGTGGTGTACCGGACGCGGGACCGCCTGCTCCGCTCCTTCGCCGCCCGCCGCCGCATTCACGTGCCGAGCCTGGTGGCCGACCGGCGGGTGGTCGACCCCATCCCGCACGGCGCCGGCACCGGTGGGTCCGGCGCCAACGGGGGGGCGGCTCCCCCGGAGGCGCCGGCCGAAGCGGGGTGGCTGTCGGTGCGGGGTCTCGACGTGGCCTATGACAAGGTGCAGGTGCTGTTCGACGTCGACATCGACATCACCCGGGGTCAGATCACCGCCCTGCTCGGCACCAACGGCGCCGGCAAGTCCACGCTGCTCAAAGCCATCGGCGGGGTGGCTCCCGTCACCGCCGGCACCCTTCGCCTCGGTGAGGTCGACCTGGCCGGCCTCCGCCCGGAGCAGGTCCCGGCCCAGGGCATCGTCCAGATGCCGGGCGGTCACGGCGTGTTCCCGTCGCTCACCGTGGATGAGAACCTGCGGGTGGCGGCGTGGCTGTTCCGCCGCCGCCGGGCCGAAGCCGACCAGCGGATCGCCGACGCCCGCTCGCGGTTCGCCATCCTGGAGCGTCGCCGGAACGACCCCGCGGCCGACCTGTCCGGCGGCCAGCAGCAGCAGCTCGCCCTGGCCATGGCCCTGCTGGCCCGGCCCCAGCTCCTGCTGGTCGACGAGTTGTCCCTGGGCCTGGCCCCGGTGGTGGTCGCTGAGATGCTCGGCCACCTCCGGGAGCTGCGGGACCAGGGCACCACCATCGTGGTGGTGGAGCAGTCGGTGAACGTCGCCCTCGAGGTGGCCGACCACGCCTACTTCATGGAGAAGGGCGAGATCCGCTTCTCGGGCCCGGCCCAGGACCTCCTCGACCAGCCCGACCTGGTGCGGGCGGTGTACCTCCAGGGCGCTCGCCACGCCCTGGCCGGCAATGGCGGAGCCGCCCCCGTCCCTGCCGCCCCCGTCCCGTCCGGCGACGGTGCCCGACCGGCCGAACCGTCCCTCGACATCCCCGGGGATCCGCCGCTGGAGGTGATTGGGCTGTCGGTGGCCTTTGGCGGGATCGCCGCCGTCCACGACGTCGCCCTGGCGGTGGCCCCCGGCGAGGTGCTGGGGCTCATCGGCCCCAACGGCGCCGGCAAGACCACCCTGTTCGACCTGATCTCGGGATTCACCAGAGCGGACGCCGGGCGGGTGGTGCTCGCCGGCCACGACCTGTCCTCGAGCCCGCCGTCGGCCCGGGCCCGGGCCGGCATCGGCCGCTCGTTCCAGGACGCCAAGCTGTTCGGCGGCCTCACCGTGACCGAGACCATCGCCGTGTCCCTGGAGCGCTGGATCGAGGGCGACGACGTGCTCACCGGCGCCCTCCGGCTGCCGGCGTCGCGCCGGGTCGAGCGGGACATCGCCGAGCGCACCGACGAGCTCATCGACATGTTCGGGCTGGGCGCCTTCCGCTCCAAACGGATCGGTGAGCTGTCCACCGGGTCCCGCCGCATGGTCGACCTGGCGTGCGTGGTGGCCCACCGCCCCTCGGTCGTCCTGCTCGACGAACCCAGCTCGGGCATCGCCCAGCGGGAGGCTGAAGCGTTGGGTCCGGTGCTGCTGGGCCTGCGCGACCGGCTCGACGCCACCCTGCTGGTGATCGAGCACGACATCTCCCTCATCGCGTCGATCGCCGACCGGCTGGTGGCCCTCGACCGAGGGCAGGTGGTCACCACCGGCGAACCGGCGACCGTGCTCGACCACCCCGAGGTTGTGGCCTCCTACCTCGGCACCGGCGGCGACACCCTGCGACGATCCGACCACGCCCTGGGGGCGGCCCAATGAGCGTCACCAGCGGTCGCCCGCTGCCGGCTCGGTCCCGCCTCCGGCGGCTCGGTCCCACCGTGTTGGTGGTGAGCCTGCTGGCAGCGGTCGCCGTGGCCGGCACCGTGCACGGCCGCAGCGAGCCGACCGAGGAGGTGTCGGGGCCGCCTCCGGCCGAGGTGGCCGCCTACGCCGACCATCCCGACCTCCCCGTCACCTACGACGACGCCAAGGCGGCCGGCACCCTCGACGCCTACGACTGGGGCGATCGCTGCGACACCGACCGCCGCTACAACGACACCGACACCACCCTGGCCCGCATCGCCATCCCGTCCACCTACGCCCCGCCGTGCGTACCGGTGTGGGACGGGGAGGCGCCGTGGGTGTCCCGGGGGGGCCAGACCATCACCGGCAACGGCGGTGCCACCGCCCCCGGGGTCACCGCCGACACCATCAAGGTCGTCTTCTACCTGCCGGCCGAACAGGACATCGCCAAGCAGCTCGAGCAGTTCGGCGTGGTCGACGGGGCCGAGACCACGACCGATGGGATCCGCGACCTGGTGGAGATGAGCAACCACCTCTATGAGACCTACGGCCGCCGGGTGGTGGTGATTCCCTTCCACGCGTCCGGTGATGGCCGCAGCCCGTCGGCGGCCAAGGCCGACGCCGTGAAGGTGGTGGAGCTGGGCGCCTTCGCCTCCATCGGCGGACCCACCCAGACCTCGGCCTACCAGCACGAGCTGGCCCGCAACCAGGTGCTGTGCCTCCAGTGCGGGTACGCCTCCACCGACGCCGTCCTCGCCCAGGACGCCCCCTACGCCTGGGGCTACCAGGCCACCCCGGACCAGCTCCTGTTCGGCACCTTCGGGCTGGGCACCGAGATCCTCTACGGCCAGAAGGCCCAGTTCGCCGGCGACCCGGACCTGCGGGATCGGACCCGCCGGTTCGGCATCGTCCACTACGAGCAGGACCCGCCGGTCTTCGGTCCGCTGAAGGAGCGGGCCGTCGCCACCTACGCCGCCCAGGGCGTCAGCGTCGATACCGTCATCCAGTACATCCTCGATCCCAACAGCCTGAACGCCCAAGCCCAGGCCATCATCGGGCGGCTCAAGCGCGACGGGGTGACCTCGGTGGTGTTCCTGGGTGACCCGCTGATGCCGCGCCTGCTCACCCAGCAGGCCACCAAGCAGGATTACCACCCCGAGTGGATCTTCACCGGCACCGTGTTCACCGACACCACGGCGGTGGCCCGCCTCTATGACCGGGAGCAGATGGCCCACGCCTTCGGGGCGTCCAGCTCGCCGGCCCGGACCGCTCCGGGGGTGTCCGAGCCGTGGCGCCTCTATGAGTGGTGGTTCGGCACCTTCCCCACCGCGCCCAAGACCATGCTGTTCTGGGGTCCGGTGGTCCAGCAGCTGTTCCTCGGCATCCACATGGCCGGCCCCCACCTGACCGCCGAGACCTTCGCCGGGGGCCTGTTCAACTACCCGCCCACCGGCGGCACCGACGTGGTCGGCAAGGAGGGGGCCGAGCTCTTCCTGGGCGGGTACCTCGCCGGGGACACCACCCCGGCCATCAGCTTCGGTCCCCGCCCCGACGGCCCCATCGACTTCGTGGCCGTCGACGACTTCACCACCGCCTGGTGGGACCCGAACGCGGTGGGCCCCGACGAGAACGGCGTCGAGGGCCGGGGCATGTGGCAGTACACCGGCCTGGGGCTCCGCCTGCCGCTGGCGTCACCGCAGCTTCCCCCGGGGGTCACCGAGAACTTCCTGTTCGAAGAGGAGCTCTCCGGGGCCGGAGGCGAGCTGGCCGAGAGCGTCGCCGGCACCGATTTGGCCGATCTGCCCATCGCCGAGGACATCCTCCAGGCCACGCCCCCGCTGGACGTGTTGCCGGACTACCAGCGGTGGCCCGAGTCGCCGGCGGCCCGGCGGGGCGGCTGAGGGGTGAGGCGCCCACACCCGTTCTGGCGCGGATCGTGACGGCTATGGCCGCCCCACTCCGCGCCAGAAAGCTCAGGGGTCAGGAGTAGAGGGCCTCGATCTCCTCCGCGTACTTGGCGTGGATGCCGCGGCGCTTGAGTTTGGAGGTGGGGGTGAGCTCCTCGGAGTCGGGCATCCACTCCTCGCCGAGGACGGTGATCTTCTTGACCTTCTCGGCGTTGTTGAACCCACTCATCGCCTCGCCGAGGCCGGCCTCGACCTCGGCCATGACGTCGGGGTGCTGGGCCAGGTCGCTGAGGGCGTCGAACTCGATGCCCTGCTGCTCGGCCCACCCGGGGGCGACGTCGGAGTCGAGCACCACCAGCGCTGACACGAACGGCCGCTTGTCGCCGATGGCGCAGGCCTGGCCCACCAGCGGGATCATCTTGAGGGCGGCTTCGAGGTTGGCGGGGCTGAGGTTCTTGCCGCCGGCGGTGACGATGAGCTCCTTCTTGCGGTCGACGATGCGGAAGTAGCCGTCGTCATCGACCTCACCGATGTCGCCGGAGTGGAGCCATCCGTCGTCGTCGAGGGTCTCAGCGGTCTTCTCCCGCTCGTTCAGGTAGCCGGAGAAGACGTTGCCGCCCCGGCACATCATCTCGCCGTCCTCAGCCAGCTTCACCTCGCAGCCGGCCACGGCCGGGCCGACGGTGCCGGGCTTGATCCTGAGGGGCGTCCAGGTCATCGGCCCGGAGTTCTCCGACATGCCGTAGATCTCCGACATGGGCACGCCGATGCCGTGGAACCACGACAGCAGCTCGGCCGGGATGGGGGCGGCACCGGTGATGGCGGTCTCGACCTGGTCGAGGCCCAGCATCTCCCGGATGGGCCGGAAGGCGGCGTCGTCGAGGAGCTCCCAGGTCTGGCGGTCCTCGTCGCTGGCTTCGTCCCAGGCCATGCGCATCCGGATGGGTTGGGACGCCTCCAGCGCCTCGTCGAACTGCTTGGACTTCTCGGCATCGGCGGCGATGGAAGCCGAGACGCCGCTGTAGATCTTCTCCCAGACCCGCGGCACCCCGAACATGATGTTGGGCTGCACCTCCCGGGCGTAGGCGGCGATCTGGCCCGGCTCGGGGCACGAGGTGACCTCGGTCCCAAGCACCATGTTCTGGTAGTGGCCGGTCATCCGCTCGGCGATGTGGGCCATGGGCAGGTAGGACACCAGCCGCTTGCCGGCGAACCGCTCGGGCTCCCAGTCGAAGGAGAGCCGGAGGCTCTCGACGGTCCAGCACACGTTGTAGTTGGTGATCATCACGCCCTTGGGCGAACCAGTGGTGCCCGAGGTGTAGATCACCGTGGCCAGGTCGTCGGGCGACCCGCCGGCGGCAGCGTCCTCCAGGTCGAGGGGATCGCTGCTGACCAGCTCGTCCCAGTCGAAGTCGGCGTCGGTGTCACCGGGCCGGACCACGCCCAGGCTCTTGAGGTTGGGGAGCTGATCGCGCACCGGGGCGAACTGGGCGAGGAAGCCGTCGTCCTCCACCACCCCGACGGCGGCGTCGGAGTGGCCGACCAGGTAGGCGACCTGGTCGGGGGAGGAGGAGTTGTAGATCGAGATCGGGGTGGCCCCGCACATCAGGGCGGCCAGGTCCAGGACGTGGAACTCCGGGCAGTTCCGCAGCATGAGCACCACCCGGTCACCGGGCCCGACCCCCTTGGCGCTGAGGCCGGCGGCGACCCGGGCCACCCGGTCGGCGTAGTCACCCCAGGTCCATTCGCCCCAGTCGTCGCCGTCCTTCCACCGCAGGGCCACCGCCTCGCGGTAGCGGTCGACGGTGCTGAGGAAGGCCCGGGCCGGGGTGAGACCGTCCACGGTGCGGTCGATGTCGGCGCTGGTGATGTCGGCGATGTCGGTCATGGGAGAGCCTTCCGGTCGGGTGCGTGGCCTGACCCAGTTTCGCGCGACGGCTGTGACGCTGCTCACAGCGGACGGCAAGGTTGCGGCCCCGGCCCCCCGCCGGTCACACTTGACCCACCGGTCAAGTCCGGCCGGACCGGCACGAGAGGATCTGCCCATGACCACCGCCGTGATCGTCGATGCCCTGCGTACCCCGGGAGGCAAGCGCTTCGGGAAGCTGTCGGGCTGGCACCCCGCCGACCTGGCCGCCGAGGTGCTGACCGCCCTGGCCGAGCGCAACGACCTGGACCCCGAGCTGGTCGAGGACGTGATCATGGGCTGTGTGATGCAGGTGGGCAACCAGGCCGTGAACGTCGGCCGCAACGCCGTGCTGGCTGCCGGCTGGCCCGAGTCGGTGCCGGCCACCACCATCGACCGCCAGTGCGGCTCGTCCCAGCAGTCGGCTCACTTCGCCGCCCAGGGCGTGATGGCCGGGGCCTATGACGTGGTGGTGGCCGCCGGGGTGGAGGTCATGTCCACCACGCCGATGGGTGCCTCGATCACCCCCAACAGCTTCCCCATGGGGCCCAGGGTGATGGCCCGCTACGAGCCCCGTGGCGGCATCGTGATGCAGGGCATCTCGGCCGAGATGATCGCCGACCAGTGGAAGCTCACCCGGGAGGACCTCGACGCATTCGCCGCCCAGAGCCAGCAGCGGGCCCAGCAGGCCACCGAGGAGGGCCGGTTCGAGCGCGAGATCCTGCCGGTGGCGGCCAAGCCCCTCGACCGGGACACGGGCAAGCTCATCGAGACCGACGAGATGGTGACCGCCGACGAGGGAATCCGGCCCGGCACCACCGCCGAGACGCTGGCCAAGCTCAAGCCGTCGTTCAAGGAGGACGGCAAGGTCACCGCCGGCAACAGCTCCCAGATCACCGACGGGGCCGCCGCCGTGCTCATCATGAGCGAGGACAGGGCCGGCCAGCTCGGCCTCACCCCCCGGGCCCGGTTCCACAGCTTCTCCCTGGCCGGGGTGGACCCCATCACCATGCTCACCGGGCCCATCCCCGCCACCCAGAAGGTGCTGGACCGCTCGGGGCTGTCCTTCGAGGACATCGACCTGGTGGAGATCAACGAGGCCTTCGCCTCCGTGGTGCTGGCCTGGGAGCACGAGTTGCAGCCGGACATGGACAAGGTCAACGTCAACGGCGGCGCCATCGCCCTGGGTCACCCCCTCGGGTGCTCGGGGGCCAAGCTCATGGCCACGCTGGTCAA
>JBBPYZ010000168.1:0-4238 GCA_038199465.1 Acidimicrobiales bacterium
CGAGGCCCACCGGCGATTCGCCGACCCCGACTCGGACTTCGTCGCCGTGCTCAACCTGTGGCACCACCTGTGGCAGCGCAAGGCCGAGCTGGGCTCCAGCCAGTTCCGCAAGCTGTGCAAGGCCGAGCACCTCAACCACCTCCGGGTACGGGAGTGGCAGGACGTGCACGGCCAGCTGCGCGACGCCGCCCGCACGATGGGCTTCGCTCCCCGCCCGCTCGACCCCGCCGCCGACATCGACCGGGACGGGCTCCACGTCTCGCTGCTGGCCGGCCTCCTCAGCCAGGTCGGGGCGTGGGACGCCGTGCGCCAGGATTACGCTGGCGCCCGCCAGGCCCGCTTCGTCATCGCCCCCGGCTCACCCCTGGCCAAGAAGAAGCCGAAGTGGGTGATGGCCGCCGAGCTGGTGGAGACCAACCGGCTGTGGGCCCGCACCGTGGCCCGCATCTCGCCCGACCGCATCGAGCGGGTGGCCGAGCACCTAGTCAAGCGCAGCTACGGCGAGCCCGTGTGGGAGGCCGGCCAGGGCCAGGCCCTGGTGCCTGAGAAGGTGAGCCTGTACGGCCTGTCCATCGCCTCGCGTCGGGCGCCGTTGTCGAAGGTCGACCCTGCCGCCGCCCGCCAGCTGTTCCTGCAGCGGGCCCTGGTCGAGCGGGAGTGGGAGTCACCGCACGCGTTTCTCTGCGTCAACGCCGAGCGCATCGAGGAGGTGCGGGCCCTGGAGGACCGCACCCGCCGCCGCGACGTGCTGGTGGGCGACGACGTGCTCGTCGACTTCTTCGACGCCCGCATCCCCGCCGAGGTGACCTCGGGCCGGGCCTTTGACCGCTGGTGGCGCGACGAGCGGCACCGCCAGCCCGACCTGCTCAGCTTCCCGCTCGACCTGCTCATCGACCCCGCCGCCCAGGCCGGCCGCCCGGAGGACTTCCCCGACACCTGGCGCCAGGGGCCGTTCGAGCTTCCCCTCACCTACGCCCTCGACCCGGGCTCGGCCCACGACGGGGTGACCGTGGATGTCCCCGTCGCCGTCCTCCACCTGGTCGAGCCGACCGGGTTCGACTGGCAGGTGCCCGGCCTGCGCCACGAGCTGGTCACCGCCCTGGTCCGATCGCTGCCCAAGCCCGTGCGCCGCCGCTTCGTGCCCGTACCCGACGTCGTGGCCGCCGTCCTGGCCGACGCCGGCCCGGACGACGGCCCCCTGATCGAGGTTGTCGACGCCCGGCTGGCCCGCCTTGGGGGCGAGTCCCTCCCCGCCGGCAGCTGGAACCTGGGCCGGCTCCCCGACCACCTGCGGATGACGTTCCGGGCCGTCGACGCCGACGGCACGCCGCTGGCCACCAGCAAGGACCTCCGGGCCCTGCAGGCCCGCCTCCGGCCCATCACCCGCTCCGTCATCGCCGAGGCCACGCCCAGCATCGAGGTGGGCGGCCTCACCGCCTGGACCGTGGGGTCGCTGCCCCGGGTGGTCGAGGTGGAGCGGGGCGGTCACGACGTGGCCGGCTACCCCGCCCTGGTCGACCAGGGGGACCACGTGGCCGTGCGCATCCTGCTGTCGGCGCCCGAGCAGGAGGCCGCCATGCGCCGGGGCACCCGCCGCCTCCTGCTGCTCGGCCTCCCCCCGGCCGCCACCATCCTGCGCCGGTCGATGACCAGCGCCACCGCCCTGGCCCTGGCCACCGCCCGCCACGCCACCGCCGCCGAGGTGCAGGCCGACTGCGTGGCCGCCGCAGTCGACGCCCTGGTCGAGGGGCTCGGCGGCCCGGCCTGGGACGAGGCCGGCTACGCCGCCCTGCGGGCCGGGGTGGCCGACCGGGTGGCCGAAGCGGCCGGCACCGCCCTCGGCACCGTGACGGCCGTGCTGCTGGCCGCCGCCGAGGTTCGCGAGCGGCTGGAGGACACCGCCAGCCCGGCCGCGGCCGTCGAGGATGCCCGCCGCCAGCTGGAGCGTCTGGTGGAGCCCGGCTTCGTCACCCGGACGGGAACCGCACGACTGCCCCACCTGATCCGCTACCTGACCGCCATCGACCGCCGGCTCGACAAGCTGGCCGCGGCCCCGGCCCGGGACCGCCAGCTGCAGCGCCAGGCCGAGGCGCTCGAGGAGCGCTACCAGGGCCTGGCCCGCTTCGACCCCGACAGATCTGTCCGGTGGATGCTGGAGGAGCTTCGGGTCAGCCTCTTCGCCCAGTCGCTCGGCACGGCTGAGCCCATCAGCGAGCAGCGCCTCCGCAAGGCCCTCGACCGCCTCGTCCGTGCCCGCGCACTCACGCGGACCTGACTCGTGGCGGTCGTGCGAGGGGGGTCGGCGCGGACCGGGTGCCCGGTCCGATGAGGCGGCGCCGGAGCTCGGGGTTTGCCCGGGCAGTTCTCCGGTGGCGGGCACGAGCGTTTGCCTGGTCAGCCTCGGCGGGTAGCAGCCAGAGGTTGTCCAGCCGGAGGTGGAGCATGTCGAGATGGCCCAGTGCGCGGGATCGGCCGGCGGGGCTTCCGGCCCGGGGCCTGCGGGGGCGCTCGGGCGGTGTGGGACGGTCGACCTCCGAGGCGGCTGAGGCGGTGAGCGATGCCCTGCGCCGACAGACCGACCCGTTCCTCGACCGGCGCCGCCGCATCGCCGGGCTCACGCTCGGGGCCATGGGCTCGCTCGGGGTGGTGGCCACCTACCAGTTCGGCCTGCTGCGCCACCTGCCCGAGCCGCCGCTGCCCGGCCTCGACGCCGACCGGGTCGACGCCTCGGGCGAGGCCTATCAGCTGTTCAAGACGCCCGACGCCGCGGTGGGCCTGGCCAGCTATGCCGCCACCCTGGTCCTGGTGGGGATGGGCGACGCCCGCCGGTCCTCGACCCGCCGGTGGCTGCCCCTCGCCATGCTGGTCAAGGTGGCCGGCGACGCCGCCTTCGGGCTCTTCCTCACGGTCGAGCAGGGCTCCAAGCACCGCCGCTTCTGCTCGTGGTGCCTGCTGGCCGCCGCGGTGAGCCTGGCCACCGTTCCCCAGGCCGTGCCCGAGGCGGTCGCCGCCCTGCGACCCGGGAGGCGGCATGGCTGACCCCGGCGTCCTCAGCGTCCTGCATCGACCCGGAGTCGAGTCCGAGGCCGCAGCCCGGCCGCTCATGGGGGCCCGGTGACCGGCCGGGTCGTCGCCATCACGGGGGCCTCGGCCGGGGTGGGCCGGGCCGCCGCCCGGGCCTTTGCCGCCGCCGGGGACCACGTCGCCCTCCTGGCCCGCAACGTCGAGGCTCTGGACGCCGCGGCCAACGAGGTGCGGGGCCACGGGGTGCGGGCGCTGGTGTGCCCGGTGGACGTGGCTGACGCCGCCGCCGTCGAGGCCGCCGCCGCCACCATCGAGGCCGAGCTGGGCCCGATCGACGTGTGGGTCAACAACGCCATGACCGCCGTCCTGGCCCCCGTCGCACAGACCAGCGCCGAGGACTTCCGGCGGGTCACCGAGGTGACCTACCTGGGTTACGTGCACGGGACGCTCGCCGCCCTCCCCCGGATGCAGGCCCGGGGTCGGGGGGTGATCGTCCAGGTGGGCTCGGCCCTGGCCTTCCGGTCGATCCCACTGCAGGCCACCTACTGCGGGGCCAAGCACGCCATCGTCGGGTTCACCGACGCCCTTCGCACCGAGCTGCTGCACGACCACAGCAAGGTCAAGGTGTCCCTGGTCCACCTGGCTGGGATGAACACCCCCCAGTTCGGGTGGGTCAAGACCACCTTGAACCGCCACCCCCAGCCGGTTCCCCCGATCTACCAGCCCGAGGTGGCGGCCAAGGCGATCGTGTGGATGGCCGACCACCCCCGCCGGGCCCTCTACGTGGGGGCGCCGACTCCGCTCACCATCTGGGCCGGGCGGCTCGTTCCCAGCCTGGTCGACCGCTACCTGGCCCGCACCAACTACCAGGGCCAGCAATCCGACCGGCCCATCCAAACCGACCGGCCCTGCAACCTCGAGCACCCGGTGCCCGGCGACCAGGGCGCCCACGGCATCTTCGACGACAAGGCCCACCGGAGAAGTCCCCAGCTGTGGCTGGCCACCCACCGCCGAACAACCGTGGCGACAACCCTCACCGCCGCAGCACTCGCCGCCGTCGCCGTCCGCCGCTGCCTCAGAACCTGCCACTGAGGGGGGGTTGCAGCGACGACCAAATTTGCGGGGGGGCGCCCCGCCGCGAACCGAGCGCGCGGTGGTCTGTCTGAGCGGAGGGGGGGGAGGGGCGCCCCCCCCCCGCCGCGCCGGCCCAGACA
>JBBPYZ010000169.1:0-11671 GCA_038199465.1 Acidimicrobiales bacterium
AAGTCGTTGGCCAGCGGCGACCGCGGCCTGCGCTTCGAGCCCGGGCCCCCCAACGTGTGGCTGTTCGTCGGGGTGAACGGAGTGGGCAAGACCACCACCATCGGCAAGGTGGCCAAGGCCCAGGCCGCCTTGGGCCGCACCGTGGTGATGGCCGCCGGCGATACCTTCCGGGCCGCGGCGGCCGACCAGCTGCAGGTGTGGGCCGAGCGGGCCGGCGCCGACATCATCCGGGGCGCCGAGGGCGCCGACCCGGGATCGATCGTCTTTGACGCCATCTCGGCCGCCGCCGCCCGCAAGAAGGACCTGGTGCTGGGCGACACCGCCGGGCGCCTGCACACCAAGGTCAACCTGATGGAGGAGCTGAAGAAGGTGCGCCGGGTGGCCGACAAGGCCGAGGGCCAGGTCACCGAGGTCCTGCTCGTCCTCGACGCCACCACCGGCCAGAACGGCCTGGTCCAGGCCAAGCAGTTCACCGAGGCAGTGGAGCTGACCGGCGTGGTCCTCACCAAGCTCGACGGCACGGCCAAGGGTGGCATCGCCCTCGCCATCCAGACCGAGCTCGGCATCCCCATCAAGCTCGTGGGCCTGGGCGAGACCGCGGACGACCTGGTCGACTTCGACCCCGACGAGTTCGTCGACGCCCTCTTCAGCGAGTAGTCACGGCGGCCTCCGGTAGGATGGCCGACCGCCCATGTTCGAATCGCTGACTGACCGCTTCGAGGACATCTTCTCGCGCCTGCGCAAGGGGGGTCGTCTGAGCGAGGCGGACATCGACGAGGTCATGCGGGAGATCCGCCAGGCGCTCCTCGAGGCCGATGTCAACTTCCGGGTGGCCCGCCAGATGGTGGCCCGCATCAAGGAGGATCTGGTCGGGGCCGAGCTGTCAAAGGCCCTGTCGCCCGAGCAGCAGATCGTCAAGCGGGTCAACGCCGAGCTGGTCAACGTCCTCGGCGGGCCCGGCCTGAAGATCGGCTATGCCTCCAAGCCCCCCACGGTCGTGCTGCTGGCCGGCCTGCAGGGCGCGGGCAAGACGACCAACGCGGCCAAGCTGGCCCGCTGGTTCAAAAAGGAGGGCCGCAACCCCCTGCTGGTGGGCGCCGACCTCCAGCGCCCCGCCGCCGTCGAGCAGCTACGGGTGCTGGGCGGCCAGATCGGCGTGCCGGTGTTCTCCCAGGCCAGCGACCCGGTGTCGGTGGCCACGGCCAGCCTCGAGGAGGCCCGCCGGCTGGGCAAGGACGTGCTGATCGTCGACACCGCCGGGCGGCTCAGCATCGACGCCGAGCTGATGCAGCAGGTGAAGGACATCTCGGGCGCCGTCCAGCCCCACTACACCTTCCTGGTCATCGACGCCATGATCGGCCAGGAGTCGGTGAGCACCGCCGAGGCCTTCAACGATGCGCTGGCCCTCGACGGGGTCATCCTCACCAAGCTCGACGGTGACGCCCGCGGCGGCGCCGCCCTCAGCGTCAAGGAGGTGGTGGGCAAGCCCATCGCCTTCGCCTCGATCGGCGAGCGCCTCGAGGACTTCGACCGGTTTGACGCCGACCGGATGGCCGGCCGCATCCTCGGGATGGGCGACATCCTCGGGCTCATCGCCAAGGCCGAGGAGCACTTCGACCAGGAGAGCGCCGAGGCCGCGGCCGAGAACCTCCTGGCCGGCCGATTCACCTTCGAGGACTTCCTCGAGCAGATGCAGGCCGTGAAGAAGATGGGCCCGATGAAGGGCCTGATCGCCATGATGCCGGGGGTGCCGAAGGAGCTGCGCGACGCCGACATCGACGAGCGCGAGCTGGCCCGGATCGAGGGGATGATCCACTCGATGACCACCAAGGAGCGGCGCGAACCTGATCTGATCAACGGCAGCCGCAAGCTCCGCATCGCCAACGGCAGCGGGGTCACCACCTCGGAGATCAACCTGCTCCTCAAGCAGTTCAAAGAGGTGCAGCGCCAGATGAAGAGCCTCCCGATGGGGCTCGGCATGCGCAAGCCCAAGAAGCACAAAAAGGGCGGTCGAACGACCCCCAAGAGAACCCGATGAGAGAGAGAACCTGAACCCATGGCCGTGAAGCTCCGCCTGATGCGAATGGGCAAGACCAAGCAGCCGACCTACCGGGTGGTGGCGGCCGACAGCCGCTCGCCCCGCGACGGCCGGTTCATCGAGATCATCGGCACCTACGAGCCCCGCCAGGACCCGAGCCGGGTGCTGATCGACGGCGACAAGGCGCTCGGCTACCTGCGCAACGGGGCCCAGCCCACCGACCGGGTGCGCAAGCTGCTGACCCAGACGGGCACCTGGGCCACCTTCGAGGAGGGCAAGGCCGCCTCCAAGACCTCCACATGAGCAACTTGGATCCCGAGATCGAGGGCGACGACGCGGCCGAGGGCGGCACCGGCGGGGGGACAGCCCAGGCCGTGCTCGAGTACGTGGTCCGCCACATCGTCGACGACCCCGACGCCATCCGGGTCGAGGTCGAGGAGCGCCGCCGCGGCATCGAGCTGCACCTGAACGTCGCCCCCGAGGACATGGGCAAAGTCATCGGTCGGCGGGGCCGGGTGGTGCAGGCCATGCGCACCGTGGTGCGGGCCGCCGGCGCCCGCGACGGCGTCGAGGCCAACGTCTCCATCGACGACTGAGCCAGCGGGTTGGACGAGCCGCTGATCCTGGAGGTCGGGCGGATCCTGCGGGCCCACGGCGTGCGGGGCGAGGTGGTCGTCCGCTTCACCTCCGACCGGCCCGAGCGCCGGGCGGCCGGAGCCGCGGTCGAGGGCCCGCGCGGGCCCCTCACCGTGGAGCGCACCCGCCACCTGGCCGGCGAGGACTGGGTGGTGAAGTACGCCGAGGTGCCCGACCGCAGCGCGGCCGAGGCCCTGCCCGGGGCGATCCTGCGGGCCGAGGCCATCGCCGACCCCGACGAGCTGTGGGTGCATGAGCTGCTGGGCTCGGTGGTGGTCGACCAGGACGGCGGTGAGCGGGGGATCGTGAGCGAGGTCCACGAGGGAGTGGCCGCCGACCTCCTGCTTCTCGACACCGGCCACCTGGTGCCCGTCACCTTCGTGGTGGGCCACGAGCCGGGCCGCATCCTGGTGGAGGTGCCCGAAGGCCTGTTCGACCTCTAGGCGCCGGCTCAGTCGCCCTTGTTGGCGCCTTTCTTCTTGGCGGGCGCGGTGACCTGGAACGAGTCCTCGAGCTGGTCGCGGAGGCCCTGGGTGGCGTCCCAGCGACCGTCGGCGGTCTGGAAGTTGAGGGCGTAGGCCCGGTCCTCGCTGGTCACGAAGGTGAGGTTGGAGGCGTGGAGGCGGCCGCCTCCGGCGTCGTAGCGGTACTCCCAGATGGCGCCGGGGAAGCCCTGGAACTCGGTCTCGGCCACCCGGATCTCCTCGTAGCCCTGGTGGCTCGACCCGAACGCCTTGCTCGAGCGCTGCCACGCCTCGAGCGGGTCGGCCGGGTCCTTGGTCCAGTCGACCCGCAGGTAGGTGCCGGTCGCCGGGTCGATGAGGTCGGTGCGGGTGGCGTCGAGCTTTCGCACCTGCCACCCACTCGGGTAGGCCACGCTGTACCCGGCCTCGGCGTCGACGTGCCGACTGAAGACGGCAGGTGTCCCGCCGGGGCTGGGCGTGGCCGAGCCCGACTGGGCCACGGTCGAGGTCGGCGCCTTGGCCACGGTCGTCGAGGCCGCTGATCCCTTGGCCGAGGTCGTGGTGGCGGCAGCGGTCGTCGGCGCCGGATCCCCGCCGCCGGCCAGGGCCAGGCCGGCGGCCACCAGGGCGACGAGCACCCCGGCCGCAGCCAGGGCCAGCAGCCACGGGCGGGAGGCGGACCGGTCCGGCGGGCGGCGGGGGAGTGGCGGCCCCGGGGGGGCGGGAGCCGGTGGCGGCGCCGGCGTGGGCGGAGGCGCGGCAGCGACCGCAGGAGCGGGAGGGGCGGGCACAGGTGGGCTGAGTGCGGTCAGGGCCGGGGCGGCCACGGTGGGAGACGGCAGACCCGCCGACGACCCTGCGGCCGCCTCGTCGAGCAGTCGGGCCAGCGCCTGCGGGGTGGCCCGGTCGGCCGGGTCCTTGCGCAGGCAGGCCTCGATGACCGGGGCCAGCGGCCCGGCGCGGCCGGCCACCGGAACGGGCCCGTGCACCACCTCACCCAGGGCGGCCAGGCCCGGGCTGTCGCCGTAGGGGCCCCGACCCTCCACCGCGAACCACAGTGCGGCCCCGAGAGCCCACAGGTCCGAGGCCGGCCGGGCCCGCCGGCCCGAGGCCTGCTCGGGCGCCAGGTAGCCGGGGGAGCCGAGGACGCTGCCGGCGAGGGTCAGGTCCTGGTCGCCCTCCATCAGGGCGATGCCGAAGTCGGCCACCTTCACGCCGCCGCCCGGAGTCACCAGCACGTTGCTCGGCTTCACGTCGCGGTGCACCACCCCGGCGTCGTGAAGGGCCACCAGGGCCCCCAGCACCTGGCGGCCGAGGCCGGCAGCTTCGACCGGGTCGAGGGGGCCGTCGGCACCCACCACGTCGTGCAGCGTGGGCGCGTCCACGTACTCCTGGACCAGGAAGACCCGGTCGCCGCCGTCGACCACGTCGTAGATGGCCACCAGGTTGGGGTGGCTGACCCGGGCCGCCACCCGGGCCTCGCGCAGCACCCGCTGGCGCAGGGTGCTCTCGTCGCCCAGGGCGCCGCGGTCCCGCAGCAGCACCTCCTTCACCGCCACCCGCCGCTCCAGCAGCCGGTCCTCGGCCTCCCACACCGTCCCCATCCCGCCGCGCCCCCGCACCGACCGCAGGACGTAGCGGTCCGCCACGACGCGCGGCGCAGGAGTTTCCTCGGGCACCTCCGGGACCTACCCAGCGGGCCGGGCGGGCACCCGTGTGCGACGATGCCGGCACCTCATGCGCATCGACGTCTTCACCATCTTCCCCGACCTGGTCGACGGGTTCGGCTGGTTCAGCGTGCTGGGCAAGGCCCGTCTGAGCGGGGCGATCGACCTGCGGGTCCACGACCTTCGGGCCCACGCCACCGGCCCCCACCGGTCGGTCGACGACACGCCCTACGGCGGCGGGGCCGGGATGGTGCTGCGCCCTGAGCCGGTCTTCGCCGCCGTCGAGGCCGTCGAGCCGCCCCGCCCGCTGCTGCTCCTCGGCCCCGGCGGGGTCCGGCTCGACCAGCGGGTGGCCGAGCACCTCGCCTCGGGACCCGGCTTCTCCCTGCTGTGCGGCCGCTACGCGGGCGTCGACGCCCGGATCAGCGATCACCTCTGCGACGGCGAGCTGTCCATCGGCGACTACGTGCTCGGCGGCGGAGAGGTGGCGGCCTGCGTGGTGGTCGAGGCTGTCACCCGCCTCCTGCCCGGCGTCATGGGCAACGCCGCCTCGGCCGGCGAGGAGAGCTTTGGCGCCGCCGGCCTGCTGGAGCACCCCCACTACACCCGCCCGGCCGCCTACCGCGACCTCGAGGTGCCGCACGTCCTGCGCTCGGGCGACCACGCCCGCATCACCAGCTGGCGCCACGCCCAGGCGCTCGTGCGCACCGCCGAGCGGCGCCCCGACCTCATCGAGACCCGGGGCGGGCTGAGCGGCGCCGAGCGCAAGACGCTGGCCGAGCACGACCTCCTCGACCGGGTCGAGCGGGCGCTCGACCGCCCCTCCTAGCCGAGCGTTGGCTGGCTGTCGGCTCGCCCGCCGCGCTAGGTTGCCAGGTCGCCCTCTCTCCCGCTTTGGCGCCAGGAGCCTCCACCATGAACCCGACCGACCTCGTCGACCGCGCCAGCCTCCGAGACGACGTGCCGGCCTTCTCGCCCGGCGACAACCTGAAGGTGCACGTCCGCGTGGTCGAGGGCGCCAAGGAGCGGGTCCAGGTCTTCCAGGGCGACGTCATCGCCCGCTCCGGCTCGGGGGTGCGCGAGACCTTCACCGTGCGCAAGGTCAGCTACGGGGTGGGCGTCGAGCGCATCTTCCCCGTCCACTCGCCGGTGATCCAAAAGATCGAGGTCACCCGCCACGGCAACGTGCGGCGGGCCAAGCTCTACTACCTGCGCGACCTGCGGGGGAAGGCCGCCAAGATCAAGGAGAAGCGGACCGTCCGCTAGGGAGTGGGTCGCAGCCGGGCCCGGCGACTGGCCCATGACGCCGCGGTGCTGGTGGTCGCCATCGTGGTGATCACCACCCTGATGCGGACGGTGGTGGCCCAGGCCTTCTACATCCCCAGCCTGTCCATGGCCCCTCAGCTCGAGGTGCAGGACCGGATCGTGGTCTCCAAGCTCTCCTACCGCCTCCACGACGTGCGACGGGGCGATGTGGTCGTCTTCGACGCCCCTGACGAGGTCGAGCCGGACGACGAGCGCCCTTCGCTGCCGTCCCGGGTGCTGCGGGCCATGCTCGAGGGCGTGAACGTGGTGAAGCCGACCACGACCGAGTACGTCAAGCGGGTCATCGGGCTTCCCGGGGAGCGGGTGGCCGGGCGGGGCGGCAACCTCTTCGTCGACGACCGCCGCCTGGTCGAGCCCTACCTGCCGCCGGGTCTAGCCACCGAGGACTTCCCCGAGGTGGCCGTGCCCGAGGGCGAGCTGTTCGTCCTGGGCGACAACCGGGGCTCATCCTTCGACAGTCGCAGGTTCGGCCCGATCGAGCGGTCGAGCGTGGTGGGCCGGGCCGTGGTGAAGGTCTGGCCCCTGGGGGGCGCCTCCTGGCTGTGATGGCCAGGTACAGTCCTCGTCCATCGTCGAGCGGGAGGTCGCCGTGAGCGCTGAAGACCTCGAGCGGTATGAAACGGAGATCGAGCTCCAGCTCTACCAGGAGTACAAGGCCGTCCTCCCCATGTTCCGCTACGTGGTGGAGACCGAACGGCGCTTCTACCTGGCCAACGACGTGAAGATGGCCGCCAAGGCCGAAGGCGGCCGCACCTGGTTCGAGATCGAGCTGGAGGACGCCTGGGTCTGGGACATGTACCGCCCCGCCCGCTTCGTCCAGCACGTCCGGGTCGTCACCTTCAAAGACGTCAACATCGAAGAGGTCCCCGAAAAGGAGGTCTGAGCCTTCGCTGTCACGCTTTGGCGGATGCTGGGCGGGTGACCTTCGAGCGGATAGCGCTGGGCCGGGCTGTCGAGGAGCGGGCTGCGTCGTGGTACCAGGCCCACGGCTACGAGGTGGTCGAGCGGAACTGGCGGTGCGGGGAGGGTGAGGTCGACCTCGTCGCCGTCCGCCGCCGTGACCGGCTTGTGGTGTTCTGTGAGGTGAAGGCCAGGCGCAGCGCCCGCTTCGGGTCGGCGGCCGAGGCCGTCGGCCGGGACAAGCAGGCCCGCCTCCGCCGCCTGGCCGCCTCCTGGCTGGCTGGCCATCGCAGCGGCCGGGCCGGGGTGCGCTTCGACGTGGCCGCCTGGGACGCCGGCCGCTTCGAGGTGGTCGAGGGGGCCTTCTGACGACGGCGGGCGGCCTCACGGGGCTCAGCCGAGAAGGGCCCAGAGGAGCAGCAGCACGCACACAGCGACGGCAGCCACCACGATCCAGATGTCGGAGCGGCGGCGGCGCTGCTGTCGGGTGGCGTCGAATCCCACGGGTTCAGTGTTCCCCAGCGGGGGCCGTGGGCCCAAACGACAGCTTGCGGACGATCCTCTTCCCCTTTCTCGATGTCCCACCTGCTGCTAGCGTCCCGTGCAGCGCCACGGCGCCTCGAGCAGCGGCCCTCAAGGGGGCAGCGGTGCTCCTCCCGCCCACTCCCGGAGGACTCGCCCGCGTGCTCGCCTGCATCCCGACCGCCAGCCTGTTCGGTGTCGACGCCGACCCGGTCACCATCGAGGTGCAGGTCCACGCCGGGCTGCCGTGCACGACCGTGGTGGGCGGGCCCGATACCACCTGCCGGGAGGCCAAGGAGCGGGTGCGGGCCGCCTTCGCCTCGTGCGCGCTCGAGTGGCCGAACAAGCGGGTGACGATCAACCTCTCGCCGGCGTGGCAGAAGAAGCGGGGCTCGGCCATCGACCTGGCCATGGCCGTCGGCATCCTCCTGGCGTCCGATCAGCTCCCGACCGGATCGGTCACCGGTTACGGCTTCCTCGGCGAGCTCGGGCTGGACGGCGCCGTTCGGCCTGTCGTCGGGGTGGTGCCGCTGGCCGAGGCCGCGGCCGGCAACCCGTTAGTGGTGCCGGCCAGCCAGGTGGCCGATGCCCAGCTGGCCACCGAGCAGGTCGTGGGGGTCGGCCACCTGGCCGATCTGGTCCGCGCCCTGCGGGGCGAGGCGCCGTGGCCGCTGCCGTTGGCCAGGCCCCCCGGCCGGCGCCGCCCCCCCGGGCCCGATCTTGCCGACGTCCGGGGCCAGGCCATCGCCCGCATGGCGCTCGAGGTGGCGGCCGCCGGGGGTCACCATCTGCTGCTCACCGGCCCCCCGGGCGGGGGCAAGACGATGCTGGCCGAGCGCCTTCCCGGTCTGCTGCCCCCGCTGCTCCCGAGCGAGGCGCTCGAGGTCACCAAGATCCACTCGGCCGCAGGGGTGCTGCCCGTCGGCACCGGGCTGGTCAGCCTCCCGCCCTACGAGGCTCCCCACACCACCGCCTCGGCGGTGGCGCTGATCGGCGGTGGCAGCAGCCAGCTGCGCCCCGGCGCCATCTCGCTCGCCCACCGTGGGGTCCTGTTCCTCGACGAGCTGGGCGAGCACCGGCCCGTCGTCCTCGACTGCCTCCGCCAGCCCCTCGAGGAGGGGGTCATCCGGATCCACCGGGCCGTGGGCTCGGCCACCCTGCCCGCCCGCTTCCTGCTGGTGGCGGCCATGAACCCCTGCCCCTGCGGCGAGGGCGGGACCCGGCGGTGCCGGTGCCAGGTGGGCGAGCGGCTCCGTTATGCCCGGCGGCTGTCAGGGCCCCTCCTCGACCGGTTCGACCTGCGCCTGCACGTGCCCCGGGCTGATCCCGACGAGCTCCTGGGCTCGGAGGCGGGGGAGTCGACGGGCTGCGTCGCCGCCCGGGTCGCCGCCGCTCGTCGCCGCGCCGCCGATCGGGGCACGGCGATGAACGCCCTGGTGCCCGGATCTCGGCTCGACGAGGTGGCCCCCCTCGACCGGGCCGGCCGTCGCCTCCTGGCCGACCTCCTCGCTCGGGGCGGTCTCTCGGCCCGGGGCCTGCACCGGATCCGCCGGGTCGCCCTCACCCTCGCCGACCTGGAAGGCGCCGACCCACCCCTCACCGAGGAGCAGGTGGGCACCGCCCTCGGCCTGCGGGCCGAGCTCGCCACCCTCCAGGCGGCGTCATGACGCTCGGGGACCAGGCGCCCACGCTGGCGATCGGAGGATCGAGGACGAGCCGGCTGGTGGCCCAGGAGGGCTTCCTCGCTGCTCTGGCCGGTCTCGCCGGGATGGGGCCGCGTCGGCTCAGCGCTCTGCTCGAGGTCCACGTCGAGCCGGCGGCGGCCTGGGCCGTGGTGGTGGCCGGCACCTCCGCCGATCACCCGGCGGTCGCCGCCGTGCTGGGCCGCGACCCTCGCGGCCGGGCGGCCCGGTGGGCCGTGCAGGCCCGCCACGTCGAGCCCGACGAGCTGCTGGCCCGCCACCGGGCCGCGGGCGTGGCGCTCCTCACCCCGTGGCATCCGGGGTGGCCGGCCCGGCTGGTCGACGACCCCGAGCCGCCCGCCCTGCTCTGCACCCGGGGAGACCCGGCGGCCCTGACCGGCCCGGCCTGCGCCATCGTCGGCACCCGCTCGTGCACGGGGGAGGGGCGCCGGACGGCCCACGATCTGGGCCGGGACCTGGCCGACGCCGGCGTGGCCGTGGTGTCGGGGCTGGCGCTCGGGATCGACGCTGCCGCCCACCGGGGCGCCCTGGCCGCCGGGCCCGGGGCCGGCGGCCCTGTCGGGGTCGTGGCCGGCGGGGTCGACGTCACCTACCCCCCGTCGCACGCCGGACTGTTCAACGAGGTGGCCGCCACCGGCGCTCTGGTCAGCGAGGCCCCGCTCGGCACCCCTCCCGAACGCTGGCGGGTCCCGGCCCGCAACCGCGTCATCGCCGCTCTGGCCGATGTCGTGGTGGTGGTGGAGAGTCACGACCGGGGCGGCTCGCTCCACACCGTCGACGCCGCCATCGAGCGGGGACGCACCGTTGGGGCGGTCCCCGGACCGGTGCGCAGCCCGGCCAGCGCCGGCACCAACGCCCTCCTGGCCGACCAGGCGCTGGTGGTGCGTGACGCCGGGGACGTGCTGGTGGCCCTCGGGCTGGGGCGGTCACCGCTGGCGCCCGCCTCGGGCGGGCCTCCCACCGGTTTGGTCGAGGGGACCGACGCCGCGGTCCTCGACGCCGTCGGGTTCGCTCCCACCCCCACCGACGAGGTGGTGGCCACCGCTGCGGTGGGCCTCGGGGCGGCGCTGACGGCGCTGCACCGTCTAGCCGCGGCGGGGCTGGTCGAGGCCGGCCCCGGATCCTGGTCCCGTCGATCGGGCGGCGGGCGATGAGGACCGGGCTCCTGCTCCTCCCGGGGCAGGGCGGTCGAGCCGACGGCACCGCACCGAGCAGCGCCGCCACCACCGTGACGAACCGTCGACGCCGGGCGCCGCATACGGCTGCCCGAACCGATGATCCGGGCCACAGGCTCCGGCCCGGCGGCGCAGGTCGGCGGGGCGGCGCGAGAGTGGCCTGGCCCTCAGGGACACGCGGATGCCCGGGTCTACACTTGCCCGGCGAAGGAGCACCTCCTGAACGTGCAGGAGCGCACCCCAACTCGAGGGTAGGCGGGGCACCCGTGATCACCGACAACGATGACCCGGAGGCGATCTCTCGGATCTGGGACGACTACAAGCGGACCGCCGCCCCCGCCGCCCGCGACCGCCTCATCGTCCACTACTCGCCGCTGGCCAAGTACGTCGCCGGGCGGGTCGCCTCCGGGCTGCCCCAGTCGGTCGACCAGGGCGATCTGGTTTCCTCGGGGATCTTCGGGCTGATCGACGCCATCGACAAGTTCGACATCAGCCGCGGCGTCAAGTTCGAGACGTACGCCATCACCAGGATCAGGGGGGCGATCATCGACGAGCTGCGGACGATCGACTGGGTGCCCCGCTCGGTTCGCACCAAGGCCCGGACGGTGGAGAAGGCCTACGCCACCCTCGAGCACCGCCTGCTGCGGACGCCCAGCGAGGTCGAGGTCGCCGAGGAGATGGGCATCGACAAGGCCGACCTGCAGCAGATCTTCACCCAGATCTCCTTCGTGGGCCTGGTGGCCCTGGACGAGGTGTTCGGTGGAGGCGACGGCCAGAGCCAGACCCTGGGCGACACCCTGCCCGACCGTGGGGAGGGCCCCGTGGGCGCCTTCGAGGGCCAGGAGATGAAGCAGATCCTCGCCACCGCCATCAACCTCCTCGGTGAGCGGGAGAAAATGGTCCTCACCCTCTATTACTGCGAGGGCCTGACCCTGGCTGCCATCGGCACCGTCCTCGGGATCACCGAGAGCCGGGTGTGCCAGATCCACACCAAGGCGGTGCTGCAGCTGCGGTCCCGCATGAAGGACGCCGAGCGCGAGTCGGCCTGACCGGCCCCACCTCCCCCAGCCGCTTCCCCCCGCTGCGCCGTCCCTCCCGATCCTGGAGGAAGCCCCGTGGGCCGCTCCCACACCGTCGTCGTGGCTGCCCTGCTGGCGGCTGTGCTCGTCGCCGCGCCAGCCGAGGCTGACCCGGCGGCCGTCGTCTACCAGGCACCCGTCCCGGGGCCGGTCACCGATCC
>JBBPYZ010000170.1:0-9578 GCA_038199465.1 Acidimicrobiales bacterium
GAGATTCTGGCCCTGGTCGACGGTCGCCTCACCGCCTCCCAGGTGCTGGCCCTGGCCGCTCTGCCGCCGGTGCGGGAGCGGTTCAACCTCGACGACAAGGACCTGGCCCGCGTCGCCGGGTGGGTGCGGGCCACCGGCACCCGCTGGGGCCTCGACCCGTCCAGCCGGGCCCGCTACGACCTGGCCGAGCTGACCACCGGCACCTGGGAGGCCGGGTTGCTCCGCCTGCTGCTCGGCGTCACCATGTCCGAGGACGGGCACCGGCTGGTCGGGGGGGCGCTGCCGCTCGACGACGTCGACGCCGGGGACATCGCCTTGGCCGGCCGCTTCGCCGAGCTGATCAGCCGGCTCGGGGTCGTGGTGGGCGAGCTGAGCGGCACCCGCACCGTGGCCGGCTGGTCGACCGCCCTCGACCGGACCGCCGATCTGCTGCTCGCCACCCGCCCGGCCGACACCTGGCAGCGCAGCCAGCTCGATCGGCTCCTGGAGGACGTCCAGGCCGAGGCGGCGGCACCGACCGAGGGCCCGGGGCTGCGGCTGGCCGAGGTTCGGGACCTGCTCGCCGACCGCCTCAAGGGCCAGCCCAGCCGGGCCGCCTTCCGCACCGGCGACCTCACCCTGTGCACCCTGGTGCCGATGCGCTCGGTGCCCCACCGCGTCGTGTGCCTCATCGGTCTCGACGACGGCGCCTTCCCCCGGGGCGCCTCGCCTGACGGCGACGACCTGCTGGTCCGGGCCCGCCACGTCGGCGACCACGACCGCCGGTCCGAGGACCGCCAGCTCCTGCTCGACGCCGTGCTGGCCGCCGGCGAGGCGCTGGTCGTCACCTACGCCGGCCGGGACGAGCGCACCAACGAGCGCCTGCCCCCGGCCGTGCCCGTCAGCGAGCTGCTCGACGCCGTCGACGCCACGGTGCGCGCCGACGACGGGACCCCGGCCCGTGAGCGGGTCATCCACCACCACCCCCTCCTGGCGGCCGACCGGCGCTGCTTCCAGCCCGGCCGGCTGGGGGCCGCCGGCCCCTGGGGCTTCGAGCCCGGGCTCCTCGCCGGCGCCCGGGCCGCCGCCGGGCCCCGCCACCGGCCCGGCCCGTTCCTCGACGCCGCCCTCCCACCCGTGGTCGAGGAGGTGGTCGCCCTCGACGACCTCGTCCGCTTCGTGCATCACCCCGTCTCGGCCTTCCTCCGACAGCGCCTCGGCCTGAGCCTGTGGTCCGACGACGACCAGCCGGTCGACGCCCTGGCCGTCGAGCTCGACGGCCTGGCCGCCTGGGGCGTCGGCGAGCGCCTGGTGCGCGCCCTGCTGGCCGGCGCCGACCCCGATTCGGTGGGCGCGGCCGAGGAGGCCCGAGGTCTGCTGCCGCCCGGCGCCCTCGGCCGCGCCGCCCTGGAGTTGGCCCGGGGCCGGGCCGAGGCCATCGCCGCCGCCGCCCTCGCCGCCGCCTCCGGGCCCGCCACCTCGATCGAGGTCGACGTCGAGCTGGCCGGCGGCCGGCGCCTGGTGGGCACCGTGCCCGACCTGGTGGGCGACGTCATCCGAACCGCCGGCTTCTCCCGTCTGGCCCCCAAGCACCGGCTGGCCGCCTGGGTCCGCTTCCTGGCCGCCACCGCCGCCAGCCCCGAGGCGGCCCTGTCGTCCACCACGGTCGGCCGCCAGAAGGACGGGGCGGCCACCTTTGTCCTCCGCCCGCTGGCCGGCACCCCCGAGGGCCGCCGGGAGCGGGCCGGCGAGCTGTTGGCCGTGGTCGTCGACCTGTTCGACCGGGGTCGTTGCGAGCCGCTCCCCCTCTACCCCGAGACCTCGCACCGCTACGCCAGCGCCCGGCGGAACGGGTCCGAGGACCCGTTGAGCGAGGCGGGCCGGTGCTGGACCTCCGAGTACGGCTGGGACAGGGAGGACCGTGACCCGGCCCACGTCCTGGTGCTCGGCGGCGTGCGCACCCTCGACGAGGTGACCGCCGAGGCGCCGCGGCCCGACGAGGCCGGACCCGGCTGGAGCGCCGAACCCAGCCGGTTCGCCCGCCTGAGCCGACGGCTGTGGGACCCCATCCTCGACACGGGGAGGGACCGGTGACGGCCAGGGATGCCCTCGGCTCCGCCTCGGCCTTCGACCCCACCCAGCCCCTGGGCGAGGGCGTCACCGTGCTCGAGGCCAGCGCCGGCACGGGCAAGACCCACACCGTGGCCTCGCTGGTGGTGCGCGAGGTGGCCGCCGGGCGGCCCCTCGACCAGCTGCTGGTGGTCACCTTCACCCGCAAGGCCACCGGCACGCTGCGCGACCGGGTGTGGCGGCGCCTGGCCGCCGCCGTGGCCGCCCTCGACCCGGCCGCCCCCGAGCCCACCGACCCGCTCCTGGCCCACCTGCGCGCCGCGCCGGCTCCCGAGGTCGCCGAGCGGCGGGTCCGGCTGGCCCGGGCCCTGGCCGAGTTCGACGGCGCCACCATCGCCACCACCCACGGCTTCTGCCAGCAGGTGCTGGCCAGCCTGGGCGTGGCCGGCGACGCCGAGCGGGCCCTCGAGCTGGTCGAGGACGTGGGGAGCCTGGTCGAAAACGCCGTCGACGACCTGTTCGTGCGCCGCTTCGCGGCCAACGGGCAGGTGCTGTTCTCCCGCGCCGTCGCCGCCCGCATCGCCGCATCGGTCGTGGCCAACCCCGACGCGCTGATCGCCCCCGTCGACGACGGGTCGCAGGAGGCCAAGGTGCGCCAGCGCTTCGCCGGCACCGTGCGCCAGCGCCTCGTCGAGCAGAAGCGACGGGGCCGGCTGGTGACCTACGACGACCTGCTCACCCGCCTGGCCACCAGCCTCGACGACCCCGCCCGGGGGGCGATGGTGGCCGAGCGGCTGCGGCGCCGGTTCCGGGTGGCGGTGGTGGACGAGTTCCAGGACACCGACACCGTGCAGTGGCGGATCCTCCAGGCGGCCTTTGGCGCACCGCCGTCGCGCCTGGTGCTGGTCGGCGACCCCAAGCAGGCCATCTACGCCTTCCGGGGCGGCGACGTGCACGCCTACCTCGACGCCACCCGGGGGGCCACCCACCTCGGTCTGTACGAGAGCTGGCGGGCCGACCAGCCCCTGCTCGACGGCCTCGACGCCTACTTCGCCGGGGCGTGGCTGGGCGGCCCCGCCATCGCCCACCACCGCCTGCGGGCCCGCCCCGGGGCCGAGGACCGCCGCCTCCTCGGGGCTGGCGCGCCCCTCACCGTGCGCATCGTCGGCCGTGACCAGGGGCAGGTGGCCCGCACCCCCGCGGGCTTCGCCAGGAAGGACTCCGCCCGCGCCTTTGTGGCCGCCGACGTGGCCGGCGAGGCCGCCCGCCTTCTGGCCAGCGGCACCACTCTGGTCGAGCGCGACGCCGCCGGGGCCCCGGTCGGGCCCGAGCGTCCTCTCGCCGCCGGTGACCTCGCCGTCCTGGTCCGCCGCCACCGCGATGCCGAGGCCGTTCGCGACGCTCTCCACCAGGTCGGCGTGCCCGCCGTGGTCCACGGCGGCGTCGGCGTGCTGGCCACCGACGCGGCATCGGCGTGGCTCGTTCTCCTACGGGCCCTCGAGCAGCCGTCGTCCGCCGCCCGGGTGCGTGCGGCGGCCTGGGGGCCGTTCATCGGGCGGAGCGCCACCGAGCTCGGCACCGCCTCCGACGAGGCCTTCGAGTCGGTGGCCGGCCGGCTGCACGACTGGGCCGCCACCCTGCGGGCCCGGGGCGTCGCTGCCCTGCTGCAGAGGATCGAGGCCACGGAGAGCCTGACGGCCCGGCTGCTCGGCCTGGTCGACGGCGAGCGCACCCTCAGCGACCTCCGCCACGTCGGCGAGCTGCTGCAGGCCCGGCCGGCCACGACACCCACCTCGGCCGCCGCCCTGGCCGGCTGGTTGGCCGAGCAGCGGGCCGCGGGCGCCCAGCCCGCCGCCGCCCGCCGAAGGCTGGAGTCCGATGCCGACGCCGTGGCCGTCCACACCATCCACGGGGCCAAGGGCCTCGAGTTCGGCGTCGTCCTCCTCCCCTCCCTGTGGGAGGGGCCGTGGACCCCGGATGACGAGCCGCCGATCTTCCACGACGACGAGGGCCGCCGCTGCATCGGCGTGGGCAGCACGGGGCCGGTCCACGACGCCCAGGTGGCCGCGGCCCGCCGCGAGCAGGCCGCGGAGGAGCTGCGCCTGCTCTACGTGGCCATGACCCGGGCCCGCCACCGCGTGGTGGTGTGGTGGGTGACGGCCGGCGACGCCGCCACCTCGCCCTTCGCCCGGGTGCTGCTCGGACGCGAGCCCGGGTCGGGGGCCATCCCCGACAAGCTCCACCGGGCCCCCGACGAGGCCAAGGTGCGCAGGGCCGTCGAGGCACTGGCCGAGGCCGTCCCGGGCTCGATCGCCGTCGAGGCCGCCACCGGGCCGGGCAGGGCGGCGCCGGCTCCCCCACCGTTCGAGGACGATGACCTGGGCGTCAGCACCTTCGACCGGGTCCTCGACCGCCGCTGGGTGCGCGCCTCCTACAGCGGCCTCACCGCCGCCGCCCACGAGCTGGCCCCCGGGCCCGGTCCGCAGCCCGAGGGCGAGGTCGAGGTAGCAGGCACGGTCGACGAGCCGACCACCGCCGCCGCCGGGATCCTCGACCACCTGGCTGTCCCCGTCCCCCTCGGGGACCTGCCCGGCGGGGCCCGGTTCGGCACGCTCGTGCACGAGATCCTCGAGCGCACCGACTTCGCCGTCGACGACCTGACCGGCGCCCTGGCCACCGCCGCCGCCGAGAGCGGGGCCCGGCGCCTGCTCGACGGCCACACCGACGCCCTGGTGGGCGGCCTCACCGCCTCGCTTCGGACCCCGCTCGGGGGCCTGTTCGACGGGCGGCGCCTGCGCGACCTCCGCCCTGGCGACCGCCTCGACGAGCTGGCCTTCGACCTTCCCCTGGCCGGGGGCGACGCGCCGAGCGGCCTGGTCACCATGGAGGCCATCGCCGGGCTGTTCGCCGCCACCCTGGCCGACGACCCCGTGCTGGGCGGCTACGCCGAGCGCCTGCGCGACCCCGTCCTCGCCGCCGAGGTTCGCGGCTTCTTGACCGGCAGCATCGACCTGGTGGCCCGGGTCGCCGACCGCTACGTGATCGTCGACTACAAGACCAACCGCCTGGCCGCGCCCACCGAGCACCTCACCGCCTGGCACTACCGCCCCGAGGCCCTGGCGCTGGCCATGGTCGAGGCCCACTACCCGCTGCAGGCGGCGCTCTACGGCGTGGCCCTGCACCGCTACCTCCGCTGGCGCCTGCCCGGCTACGACCCCGCCATCCACCTCGGCGGCAGCGCCTACCTGTTCCTGCGGGGCATGGCCGGCCCCGACACGCCCGTGGTTGACGGGGCCCCGTGCGGGGTGTTCGCCTGGCGCCCGCCCGTCGCCTTTGTCACCGGGCTGTCCGACCTCCTCGACCGGGGCGCCCCGTGACGACGTCCCTGGCCACCGACCCCTTCGACGGTCGGCGGGCGGCGACGGCCAACGGGCCGCTGGCTGCCTTTTCCCAGGCCACCGTGCTGGAGGCGGCCGACGTCCACACCGCCACCACCCTGGCCCGGCTCGTGGGCGGGGCCGACGACGAGGTGGTGCTGGCGGCGGCGCTGGCTGTGCGGGCCGTGCGCCTGGGCCACGTCTACGTCGACCTGGCCGACGTGGCCGTCACCGCCGCCCCCGACCAGGAGGACGTCGAGCTCGACCTCGGCTCGCTGCCCTGGCCCGACCCCGCAACGTGGCCGTCGGTCGTCGCCGCCAGCCCGCTCACCGCCGTAGGCACCCCCGCCGAGGACGGGCCGGAGAACCGCCCGCTGCGCCTCCTCGGCAGCCACCTCTACCTCGACCGCTACTGGCGCCACGAGGACCGGGTGGCGGCCGACCTCAGGCGCCGCAGCACGGCCGAACCGCCCGCCGTCGATGCCGCTGTCCTGGCGTCGGGCCTGGCCCGCCTCTTCGGCCCCGGGCCGGACGCTGACGGCGGCGGCGACGACCTCCAGCGTGTGGCGGCGGCCACGGTCCTGCTGCGCCGGTTCGCCGTGGTGGCCGGCGGTCCCGGCACCGGCAAGACCACCACCGTGGCCCGCATCCTGGCCCTGCTCCACGAACAGGCGGCCGCTCTCGGCCTGCCGCCTCCCCGGGTGGCGCTGGCCGCGCCCACCGGCAAGGCCGCGGCCCGCCTGGCCGAGGCCGTCCACCACGAGGCGGCCTCGCTCGACGTCGACCCGGCGGTGCGGACGGCCCTGCTGGCCACGCCGGCCTCGACCCTGCACCGCCTGCTCGGCTGGCAGCCCGGCAGCCGCAGCCGGTTCCGCCACGACGCCACCAACCCGCTGGGCCACACCACGGTCATCGTCGACGAGAGCTCGATGGTGTCGCTGTCGCTCATGGCCAGCCTCCTCGCCGCCGTGCGCCCCTCGTCCCGCCTGGTGCTGGTGGGCGACCCCCGCCAGCTGGCCTCGGTCGAAGCCGGCGCCGTCCTCGGCGACATCGTGGGCCCGAGCGGCCCCACAGAGCGGGAGGCACGGGGCCCGAGCGGCCCCACAGAGCGGGAGGCACGGGGCCCGAGCGGCCCGGGCGGCCCGGGCGGCGGGGGCGGGTTGCGCCTCAGCGCCACCGCCCGCTCGGCGCTCGAGGCGGTGACGGGACGGCCGATCACCGCCGAGGACCCAGGGCCGGGGGCGGTGGTGGCCGACGGGATCGTCGTCCTGCGCCGGGTCCACCGGTTCGGGGCCGGCGTGGCGGCGGTCGCCGAGGCGATCGACGGCGGCGATGCCGACCGGGCCGTGGCCGCGCTGCGGGCGGGGACGGGAGGTGTGAACTGGATCGAGGTGCCCCCCGAGGTCGACCTGACCCGTGCCCCCGAGCTGGCCGGGGTGCGGCGGGCTGTCGTCAACGCCGCCTCGGCGGTGTTCGACGCGGCGCGGGCCGGCGACGGGCGGGCCGCCCTCGACGCCCTCGGCTCGGTGCAGGTGCTGTGCGCCCACCGCCGGGGCCCGGGCGGGGCGGCGTCGTGGCGCAGCGAGATCGAGCGGTGGCTGCGGTCGGCCCTTCCCGGCCACGGCGCTGGCGGCACCCGCTGGTACGCCGGCCGCCCGCTGCTGGTCACTGAGAACGACCACGCCCTCGGGGTGTTCAACGGGGACACCGGCGTGGCGGTCGACGTCGGCGGGGGCCGCCTCCGGGCGGTGTTCGACCGCCGGGGGGCACTGCTCAGCCTGCCGCTCACCCGCCTCGCCTCGGTCGAGTCCCTTTCGGCCATGACCATCCACAAGGCCCAGGGCTCGCAGTTCGGGGCCGTCGTGGTCGTGCTCCCGAACCCCACCTCACGGGCGCTGACGAGGGAATTGCTGTACACCGCGGTCACCAGGGCGCAGGAGTCGTTGACCCTGGTGGGCCCCGAAGCCTCGGTGCGGGCCGCCGTCGGTCGGCCCATCGCCCGGGCCTCGGGCCTCGGCGACGCCCTGTGGCCACCGGCCGCTGGCGCGTCCGCCCTGTAGCGTCCTGGCCTCGTGACGCGACCGATCCGCCTCCCGCTCGCCTTCGAGGAGCGGGCCCTGGCCTTCGACGCCTGGACCGACGGCACGGTCGAGCACCTGCGGAGGAGCCCGGTGGCCAACCGGGCCTTCTACGCCGCCTCGGCCCTGGGCGACCACGGCCTGGTGTGGCACACGATCGGGGCGGTGCGGGCCCTGGGCGGCGACCGCCAGGTGGCCGAGGCGCTGCGCCTGTCGGCGGCCCTCGGCGTCGAGTCGGTCCTGGTGAACGTGGCCATCAAGTCGATGTTCCGGCGCACCCGCCCGGTCCACACCGCCGTCCGGCCCTTCGCCCTGCGACGGCCGCTGACCTCGAGCTTCCCGAGCGGCCACGCCACCTCGGCCTTCTGCGCCGCCGTGCTCCTCTCCAAGGCCGAGCCCCGCCTGCGCCCCGTCTGGTACGCCACCGCCGCGGTGGTCGCCGGGTCGCGGGTCCACGTGCGCATCCACCACTCCACCGACGTCGTGGTCGGGGCCGCCCTGGGCTGGGCCTTCGGGCACCTGGTGGCCCGCCTCGTCCCCCTCCCACCGCCGCCGGAACACCCGTGAGGAGCATGCTGAAGCACCCGGCTCGGCTGCCCCGGCCAGCCGGTTCGTGGCAGGTCCCGGCGGTCTGGCGGTATCCGCCGCGCTGCGCTTCACCCCACTCCTAGCGCCCCCGCTACGGTCGGGTCGGTGTCCCTTCCGCCCTTCGCTGTGACCTTCGACTACCGGTGCCCGTTCGCCCGCACCGTGCACGAGCACCTGGTCCTGGCCCTGCAGGGCGGCGCGGAGCTCGATGTGACCTTCCTGGCCTTCACCCTGGACCAGCCCCACGTCGAGCCGGGCGGTTTGGACGCCTGGGAGGACCCGGCCCGCCTCGCCGCCCAGACGGCAACCCTCGTGGGCCTGGCCGTGCGCGACGCCCAGCCCGACCATTTCCTGGCCGTCCACCTGGCCCTGTTCACGGCCCGCCACGAGCACCAGCTCGACGTGCGCGACCCCGCCGCGGTCGCCCGGGTGGTCGACGCCGCCGGCGGCGACGGGCAGGCCGCCCTGGCCGAGGTGGCGTCCGGTCGCCCACTGGCCACCCTGGCCCGCGAGCACCAGAGCCTGGTGGCCGAGCACGAGGTCTTCGGGGTGCCCACCTTCCTCGTCGGCGACGACGCCGCCTTCATCCGCCTCACCGAGCGAGCGGGCGGTGACAGCAGCATCGCCACGGCCACCATCGACCGGATCGTCGACACCATCACCGGGTGGCCCAGCCTCAACGAGCTGAAGCACACCCGGATCCCGCGTTGACCCAGCTGGCCATGGGGAGCCGGGCGCCGGCGCCGCGCTGGGCCGGGCCGGTCCTGCGGGTGGGGCGGCGGATGAGCGACGCCGAAGCGCTGCTGTGGGCCGGCGAGCGGGACCCGGTGCTGCGGGCCGCCACCCTCAACGTGACCGTTTGCGACCGTCCGCTCGACATCGTGGCCTTCCGCCGCCGCCTGGCCCTGGTCGTCGAGGCCTTCCCCCGGCTGCGCCAGCGGGTGGCGGCCAGCCCGATCGGGCCGCCGTGGTGGGAGGACGACCACGACTTCGACCTCGAGCACCACGTTCGCCACGTGGCCCTGGCCGCCCCCGGCTCGGACCGCCAGCTCCTCGACCTGGCCGCCGACCTGCTCGAGGATGCCTCCGACCCCACCCGCCCGCTGTGGACGTCCCTGGTGGTCGAGGGCCTGGCCGAGGGCCGGGGCGCCCTCATCACCAAGCTCCACCACGCCGTCACCGACGGGGCCGGCAGCGTGCGCATGTCGGCCATGTACGCCGACGTCGCCCCCGACCACGACCATCCCAGCCTGCCGCCTCCCGGCACCGACGAGACGGGACCGACGAGCCGGCTGGCCGCGGTGGCCGAGCTGTGGGGCCGCCAGGTCGAGGCGGCGGGCGCCACGGCCGAGGTGGTGCGCCACGCCGTCCAGAACCCCCTGACCGCGGCCCGGGCGGTGGCGGCCATGGGCGAGCTCGCGCGGTGCAGGTGGCCGCTGGGGCGGCGCCGGGGGGGGCGCCGCCCGCGCGAGGGGGGGGCGTTGGA
>JBBPYZ010000171.1:0-10105 GCA_038199465.1 Acidimicrobiales bacterium
ACCTGGCAGCGGGCCCAGGCCGGGGTCTTCCTGGCCATGCAGAAGCCGCTCGAGGTGCCCGGGGTGTCGCTCGTCGACGCCCTCAGCGCAGCGTTCGAGGCCGGCGGCCGTGACCCGGCCCTGATCGGGGCCCGTCTGGAGGAGGAGGCCGACCGGGTCGGCTTCGAGCGGCGATTCCTCGACCGGCCGCTCAACGTCGACCTGTCCGGCGGCGAGCGCAAGCGCAACGAGACCGTCCAGCTGGGCGTGCTCCGACCCCGCTTCGCCATCCTCGACGAGATCGACTCGGGCCTCGACATCGACGCCCTCCGCGCCGTGTCGCGGCGCATCGAGGCCGAGACCACCGAACGGGGTCTCGGCGTGCTTGTCATCACCCACTTCAGCCGGCTGCTCACCGAGCTGCGGGCCGACCACATCCACGTCCTGGCCCGCGGCCAGATCGTCGCCTCCGGCGGACCCGAGCTGGCCGAGCAGCTGGAGGGTGAGGGCTACGCCCAGTTCGAGCCTGACGAGCTCTCCGACCTCGGCGCCCCCGGCCTGGCCCCACCGGTCTCGGCCCCCGCTGACGACCCCTTCGCCGACCCGCTCGCCTAGGCGGCGACGGGCGGGGTGGTGACCTCGTCGGGGGACTCGACAGGGGCGGTGGCGCCGAAGGGGACGGGGGCGACCTTGCCGCCGACGACGTACACGGGGTCACCGATGCTGACGGCCCCGTGGACCCAGGTGCTCTCCCACATGGGCACCCGGACGCAGCCGTGGGAGGCCGGAGTGGGCGGGACGGAGGGTGAGCCGTGGATGGCGATGCCCCCGAAGAAGTAGACCGGGTCGTACAGGCTGCCCAGGGGCGAGACCCGCAGGCCCTTGATCTTGCGGTCGGCCCGGTAGGAGCCGCCGGGGGTGATGGCGGTGTCGCAGCCGCCGCCCTTGTCCTTCGGCAGGCAGGAGCGCGCCCCGTTGCCGGTGGAGACGGCCAGCACCCGGCTCAGCCGGCCGCCCTTCCAGAACTGGGCGATCTGGCGCTTGAGGTCGATCTCGACCCGGGTCGGCTCGGTCGTGTCGAGCATCGGGCCGCCCAGGGGCGCCTTGGCCAGCTTGGCCAGGGTGGTGGGGTCGGCCCGACCGGTGCGGGGGAGCCCCTGCTGCTTCTGGAAGGCCATCACGGCCATGGTCAGCTGGGCGTCGTAGGCGCCGTCGGACTTCCCCGGGTTGAAGCGCAGGGCGGCGAGACGGGCCTCGAGGGCGGCGACGGGTGCGCCCTTGGCCCCGGTGGCCAGGCCGTTGGGCCCGCCGTCGATCACCTCGGCGGGGGCGACCTCGTCGCGGACGACCGCCGTGGTGGGTGTCGACGTGGGCGCCGGGCCGGGCGTCACCGCAGGAGCGTCGAGCGACCGGGCCGCCACCCCTCCCGCCCCGAAGACCTGCTCGCTGGCCGCGGCGGTGGCCCGCTGGATGTGGCCCGTCAGGGCGCCACCCACCACCAGGGCGCAGGCCAGCGCCGCGAGCACGGCCGGGGCACCCGGGAGGAGAGAAGCTGGACGACGCACCGCGAGGCGGCCTTTCGCTGACAAACGGGGAAGTTGGTCCACATCACATCAGACGCAGCCGCTCAGATCAACGTTCCATGGAGGTCGAGGTCTCCTGCGGGGGCCGCGGGTCGAGCGCCAGCAGGGCCGCCGGGCGAAGCAGGGCCAGGCTGGCGAGCACGGCGAGGAGGGCGGCAGCGCCCAGGGTGGTGGCCCACCGCAGGCCGACGATGTCGCCCACCACCCCCTGCCAGAGGGCTCCCAGCGGGTAGAGGGTGCCGAGGGCTACCAGGAACAGCGAGATCACCCGCCCCCGGAAGGCGGCCGGGGCCCGCAGCTGCACGACCGCCTGCAGGCCGGCCAGCACCCCGATGTAGGAGGCGCCCAGCAGGACCATGGCGACGGCGGCCGACCACAGGGTGGGTGTCCAGGCGTAAGCGGTGACCAGCACCGGCGTGGCCACCAGCCACACGAGCAGGGCCCGGCGCCGCCCGAAGCGCAGGGCCAGCGACGGCACGAGCAGGGCTCCGGCCACCGCGCCGATCCCCTGGGCGGTGGTCAGAACGCCGGTGGCCCGGGCCAGGGCCCGCTCGCCTTCGCCCACCAGCGCCCCGGCCCGCCCGGCCACCAGGGCGATGAAGGGCGACACCAGCAGGGCGGTCACCGCCACCAGGCCCAGCGCCGCCCGGCACCCCGGCTCGGCCCGGGCGGCTCGAGCCCCGGCGGCGATGCGGGCCAGCACACCGGTGCGGTCGGGCTCGGGAGGCGGAGGGAGCCGGATGCTGGCTGTGGCGGCCACGGCCGCGAAGAACGAGAGCGCGTTGATGGCAAAGGCGGCTTCGAACGACCCGTAGAGGATCACCACCGCAGCCAGCGCCGGGCCGAGGACCCGGCCGATGTTGTACTGGGCCGACCCGAGCGCCACCGCGCCCAGCAGCTCGTCGTCGGACACCAGGTCGGGCAGGAGGGACTGCAGGAAGGGCAGGCGCAGGGCCGCCGAGCACCCCTCGATGAAGACCAGGGCGATGACCAGGCCGGGGGTGGCCTGGCCCCGAAGGGCCAGCACGGCCAGGGCGGCGGCGACGGCCGCCTCGAAGCAGTTGAGGGCGAGGAGGAAGCGACGCCGGTCGACCCGGTCGGCCAGGGAGCCGCCGACGGGCGACAGCAGGCCGATGGGCAGAAAGGCGGCCACGGCGGCGGCGGCCACCAGGGCGTCGCGGCCGGTGGTGGACTTGAGCAGCGCCCCCACCGCCACCGTCTCCATCCACGACCCGGCGTTGGACACCAGCCCGGCCGACCACAGCACGGCGAAGGGCCGGTTGCGCAGCGGGACCAGCGCCGCGGGGAGGCGCAGGCGATCTCCGACCGCCTTCATCAGGTTCTCCTCCGGGCTGTCGGACGCGGCCCGCAGCGTACGCTCCGCCCCATGGCAACACGTGCGTTCACCGGGTTCGGGGCGGGTCGCACCGCCGAGGAGGCACTCGCCGGAGCCGAGGTCCCGCCCGGTCTCACCCGGGTGGCCGAGGTGGCGGTGCCCGCGGGGGAGAACCCCTCGAAGGTGGGCACCTTCGTGCAGCGCGTGGCCCTCGACCCGATGGCGCTGGGTGAGGTGCCCGAGGCGCTGCTGGGGACGGTCGAGGCGGCGGCGGCCCAGCTCGTCGGCTCGCCCGACCTGGCGCTGGCGGTGTCGATGGCCGGCACGCCGGCCGGTGCCAAGATGCTGGCCCGCCTGGCCCCGAGCGACGACCAGGCCGTGGCCTGGCTCCTCTTCGGCCTCGTCGAGAGCCCCGACGGCTGAACCTGGGAAGCACGAAGGGGGAGCCGAAGCTCCCCCTTCGCGGCGGCTGCTGCGCTCGGCGGGTGCGCAGCGCCACTTCCTAAGGGGCAGGTGGCGGACCCGCACCCCAGGTGAGGGGAGAGCATAGCCGTCCGCAGCGCTATGCCAGTGGAGTGTCCGGGTTTTTCCCCTGGCCCGTCTCGTCGAGGGCCTCGACGAGGGTGTTCCAGGACAGCGTGGCGCACTTGATGCGCACCGGGAACTTCACCACGCCCTGCAGCGCCTCGAGGTCACCGAGCTGCACCTCCGGCTCGTCGCCACCCCCGGAGACACCGTCGACCTCATCCGTCTCGCCGTCGGCGTCGCCGCCGAGGGCCTGCTCGTGGATCGACATCAGGCCCTTGAACCGGCGGATGAGGGCCCGGGCCTCGGCCATGGTCTTGCCCTTGGCGGCCACCGTCAGCATCGAGGTGGACGACTGGCTGATCGAGCAGCCCTGGCCCGACCACTTGATGTCGACCAGCTTGCCGTCCTCCACGTCGACGAACAGGGCCACCTCGTCGCCGCACAGGGGGTTGAAGCCCTCGACCCGCACGGCGGGGGGTGCCGCCAGCTCACCCCGGTTGCGGGGGCTGCGGTAGTGGTCGAGGATGATCTCTCGGTACAGGTCCTCGAGGCCGGCCATGGGATCTCGTGCTCCTTCTTCTCGCTACCGCGAGAACAGGTCGTCGACGTCGGAGAGGCCGTCGACCAGGGCGTCGACGTCGGATTCGTCGTTGTAGAGGTAGAGCGAGGCCCGGGTGGTGGCCCCGACGCCGAGGCGGCGCATGAGGGGCTTGGCGCAGTGGTGGCCGGCCCGCACGCAGACGCCCTTCTGGTCGAGGACCTGGGACACGTCGTGGGGGTGGATGTCCTTGTAGGAGAAGGACAGGGCCCCGCCCCGCATGGCCGGCTCGCTGGGCCCGTAGACGGTGACGTCGTCGCCGTGGCGCTCCCGCAGGGCCCGCAGGGCGTAGGCGGTGAGCGACACCTCGTGCTCGCGCACCGCCTCCATCCCGATGACGCTGAGGTACTCGACGGCGGCGTGCAGGCCCACCGCCTCGGCGAAGGGCATGGTGCCCGCCTCGAACTTGGTGGGCACCTCGGCGGTGGTGAAGCCGTCGAGGCGGACGTCGCGGATCATCTCGCCGCCGCCCAGGAACGGGGGCATGGCCTCGAGCAGCTCGGGCCGGGCCCACAGCGCCCCGATGCCGGTGGGACCGCACATCTTGTGGCCGGTGAAGCCGAAGAAGTCGACGTCGAGGGCCTGGACGTCGGTTGGCACGTGGGGCACCAGCTGGGCCCCGTCGACCAGGACCAGGGCCCCGGCGGCGTGGGCGGCGTCGACGATGCGGCGCACCGGGGTGAGGGTGCCGAGGACGTTCGACATGGCCGTGAAGGCCATCAGCTTGGCCCCCTCCAGCAGTCGGTCGAGGTGGGTGAGGTCGAGGGTGTGGTCCTCGGCCATGGGCACGAACCGCAACTCGATCCCCAGCCGGTCCCGCAGCATCATCCAAGGCACCAGGTTGGCGTGGTGCTCGATCTCGGTGAGGACCACGGCGTCGCCGGCCCGTAGGTTGGCCCCGCCCCAGCTGGCCGCCACCAGGTTGATGGCCTCGGTGACGTTCTTGGTGAAGACCAGGCCCTTCGCCGAGGGGGCGCCGATGAACCGGGCCACGGCCCGGCGGGCGGCCTCGTAGGCCTCGGTCGACTCGACCGCCATCTGGTAGGTGCCCCGGTGGATGTTGGCGTTCGACGTCTCGTAGAACCGGGTCATGGCGTCGAGCACGGCGCGAGGCTTCTGCGAGGTGGCGGCCGAGTCGAGATAGACGAGGCGGTGACCGTGCACCGTGCGGGACAGCACGGGGAAGTCCGCCTGGCGTCGGGCCACGTCCAGGGTGGCGGCGCCCTCAACCGTGGTCATGAGCGGAACGCCTCGTAGCCGTCGGTCTCCAGGCGGCGGGCCAGGTCGATGCCCCCGGTCTCGACGATGCGGCCGTCGAGGAGGATGTGGACCACGTCGGGGGCCAGCAGGTCGAGGATCCGCAGATAGTGGGTGATGAGCAGCACGCCGAGGTCGGGGCGGGAGCGCCGCACCTCCTGCACCCCCTTGGCCACCACCTTCAGGGCGTCGATGTCGAGGCCGGAGTCGGTCTCGTCCAAGATGGCGATGTCCGGCTCCAGCACCGCCATCTGCAGGATCTCGTTGCGCTTCTTCTCACCGCCGGAGAAGCCCTCGTTCAGGTAGCGGTCCATCATCGAGTCGTCGATCTCGAGTCGCTTGCACCAGTCCATGATGGCCAGGCGGGTCTCGAGCACCGACAGGTCCTCGATGCCCTTGCGGGCCCCCAGCGCCTGGCGCAGGAACTGGCGGATCGGCACCCCCGGGATCTCCTCGGGGTACTGGAAGGCCAGGAACATGCCCGCCTTGCCCCGGGCGTCGACCGGCCATGCCGTGACGTCCTCGCCCTTCAGCCGGACCGAACCGGCCGTCACCTCGTACTCGGGGTTGGCCAGCAGGGTCTGGGCCAGGGTGCTCTTGCCCGATCCGTTGGGCCCCATGAGGGCGTGCACCTCGCCAGCGCCAACGGTGAGGTCGACCCCCTTCAGGATCTCCGTCCCCTCGACCGAGACGCGGAGGCCTACGACCTCGAACAGGGGAGCAGCCACACCGGGAGTCTATTTGCACTACGCACGTAGGGGAAACCTCCCAACCCGCGTCCAGCCCGCGGGACATGCCCGGACGATGTTGGCGGTCATCCCCTTGGTGTCCAGTCCCTTCCCGGCAGCGTCCGGGCCGCGTCGCGCCGGCCGCGTCTCAAGCGACGCGGCTTGTCTCATGCCGGAATGAAGCGGATCGGGATGTCTCGTCGGGCGGCTGCGGCGCGGAGGGGGGCGTTGTCGTCGGCCGCGGCGAGGCAGAGCTCCGCCTCGAGATGGTGGGCAGCGGCGAGGGCCTCGAGGGACATGAGGTTGAGGTGCACGCCATCGGCGATCAGCTGGGCCATCGGCCAGGCCAGCGACCGGATGGAGACGAGCCCGATGCCCTCGGGGAGCGAGGCCACTGCTGCGATGGCACGCCGGGCCATCCTGGGTTCGACATCACCGAGGCGTCTCGACATGGTCCCGGTGACGGTCGGGTCGGCGAGGGCTCGAGCGAGTCGGTGGTACCACAGCCCGGTGGTCGAGACCGGGGCACCAGGGGGGCGGAGGTCAACCGGTTCGTCGTCGAGCAGGATCTGCAGGAGGAGGTGGTCGTCGACGACGACCCCGCTGGTCACGCCAGGTCGGGCTCGTCGGCTGCGGCCCGGGCGACGAGCGCGGCGTAGCCGCCGGCCTCGTTGACCGCATCTCGCAGGATCGCTCGCAGACCGCCTCGGCCGGCGGGAACGATGACCAGCGCTTCACCCAGATCGGCAACCTCCACCGACCCGCCCTCGAGGAGTCCCCAGCGGCGGCGGGTGCCGGCCGGCAGCGCCATCTGGCCCCGTTCGGAGACTCGGTACTCCGTCGCAGTCACACCACGGATCCTACAAGGGAGATGTGTCAGACCACAAGAGTTACGGGACGCTCAGGGCGATGGCCAGGGGAGGAGCAGGCCGTGGAGGTCGGGGTCGTTGGGGGGTGGCGCCACGCCGTCCCGGTGGGAGCCGAGGTAGAGCCAGGCGACGATGGCGTCGGCGTCGTCGAGGCCGAGCGCGGCCTTCACGTTCGGGTCGTAGGACGGGTCGCCGGTGCGCCACATCGAGCCGTAGCCGAGGGCGGTGGCGGCCAGGCAGGCGTTCTGGGCGGCGGCGGCGGCCGCCGCCAGCTGCTCGTCCCACGGCACCTTCTTCGATGGCTGGCGCACGGCCGACACCACCAGGACGAGGGGCGCCCGGCCCAGCTTGGTCCGCTCCTTGTCCCGCTTGGCGGCGACCGGCTCGGTCCCGGCGGCGGCGCAGCGGGCGTCGTAGGCGTCGCTCAGCACCTCCCCGAAGGCCACCAGCGCCGCCCCCGAGAGGACGGTGAAGCGGAAGGGCCGCAGGCGCTCGTGGTCCGGTGCGGCGGCGGCGGCCCGCAGGATCGTCTGCAGGTCGGCGGGGCTCGGAGCCGGCGCCACCAGCCGCCCGGTGGAGCGCCGGGCGAACAGCACCTCAAGGGCGTCCATCGGTGGCTTCAGTCCGGGCCGTCGAGGCCCGCGAGGGGCAGCTCGTCGGCCTCGTCGGGCGGCGGCGCGACCCTCCCGCCGCCTGCCGGCGGGCGCAGGAAGTGCTTGCCCAGCGTCTCCTCCTGGCCCTGGTAGCTAGAGCCGATGCCGGCCCCGTAGAGCCGCTCGGGCTCCTCCAGCATGTGCTCGAAGGTCAGCTTGCACACCCGCTGGCCGCTCTCCACCATGAACGGTACGTCATGGGCCCGCACCTCCAGTGCCGCCCGCGACCCCCGCAGGCCCCCCTCCGGGTCGTAGCCGAAACCGGGATCGAAGAAGCCGGCGTAGTGGGTGCGCAGCTCGCCGCTGGTGGGGTCGTAGGCGGTCATCTCCGAGGCCAGCGACGGCGGGATCTGCACCGACTCCTGCGACATCAGCAGGTAGAAGCGCTGGGGCGACAGCACGATCCGGTCGCCGTCGTCCTCGCGCTGGGCCGCCTCCCAGTAGGGCCTTGGGTCGGCCTTGCGGGTGGCGGTGAGGTCGAGCAGCGGGGCGTTGTCTCGGGCCCGGTAGCCGACCCGGCCGTCCTCGTCGCCCCGCAGGTCGAGGCTGAGGAACATGCCGTCGGCCAGCGCCAGCTGGTCGGGCGGCACGGGTCGGCCCCGGTCGAACAGCAGGGGGGTGCGGGCGTGGAAGGCCAGGATGTCGTCGTCGGACAGCTCGGCCCGGCCCACCGACAGCCGCAGCTGGTTGAGGCTGAGGTCCTCGCGCACCCGCACGGCGAAGGAGAGGGGCACGACCTCGAGGTACAGCGGGCCGTCGTAGCCGGCGGCCACCTCGTCGAAGCGGTCGCTCTCGTCGGTGATCACCCGGGTGAAGACGTCGGCCCGGCCGGTCGAGCTCTTGGGGTTGGCCTTGGCCCGCATCCCGGCCGGCAGCGACACTCGCTCCTTCAGGGGGATGAGGTAGGGGCGGTTGGTCTCGAGCAGCGCCCCCTCCCGGTGGAGGTCGAGCTCGCCCAGGATGTAGTCCTTCATCTTCACCTCGACCGTCTGGCGATCGGGGAGGAAGCTGCACCGGATGCGGTAGGCGACCTCGCCGAGCCGAAGGTCAACGCTGGCCGGCTGCACGTTGGCCCGGGGGATGGTGAACCCGCCAGCGGAGATGATCCCCTCGTGGATGGCCTGGTGGAGGCGCTGGTTGGGCAGCACCCCCCTGGCGTCGGACGACAGCTTCATCGGCTGGCGGCCGGTCGGGACCCCCGTTGCCTCACGAGCGGGGAGGAACGGCGCACGCCGCATGGTAGGCCGTGCCCGCCGGACCTCACCTCCCTGCCTGTGACCGCAGCCGCCGGGCGGCGAGCAGCGCCCTGGCGGCCAGGACGGCGGCCAGGACGGTGAGGGTGACGGCGGGGACCAGGCCCCGACCGACCGCCGTCAGGTAAGAGGAGAAGGGCTCACCCTGGTGGGCGACGTCCACCGTGACGGGAAAGGCCGAGGTGCAGGCCACCCGGTGGCGGCCGCCCCGTAGCACCCGCAGGGCGGCGAACCCCCCGCCGCTGATGGCGGTCGGCGCCTCCTGGCCGCTGCGGGTGTCGGTCACCGTGCAGACCGGCTGGGACTCGCTGACCGGCGGCAGGCCGCCCGGCGCGTTGCGCACCACGAACAGCTCGTGCACGCCCCGGTCAAGTCGCCCCTCCTTCAGACCGGGCGAGAGGAGCTTGACTCCGGGGTGCTGGAGGCGGACCACGCCGACGACGGCGATCGCCGTGCCGCGACCGAGGCCGAGGGCGAGCGTGCAGCAGGCCAGGAGCAGGCGGGCGGCGATCCGCTGCTGCAGGGGCCGCTCCTTTACCAACCCCGGTCCGCCCACTCCTGAAGGTGGGGCCGCTCGGTGCCGATGGTGGTGTCGGCGCCGTGGCCGGGCAGGACGATCGTGTCGGCCGGGAGGCAGAGGAGGCGCTGGTCGAGGGAAGCCAGGACGGCGCTGAAGTCGCCCCCCGGCAGGTCCGTTCGGCCGGGACCGCCGGGAAACAGGGTGTCGCCGCTGAAGAGCAGGGGAGTCCCCTCGACCAGGAAGCACAGCGAACCGGGGGTGTGGCCCGGGGTGGCGATCGTGCGCAGACGCAGGTCGCCGACTTCGATGACCGAGTCGTCCTCGAGCAGGGAGTCATAGGACGGCAGACGGGTGGCGTCGGCGGCGGCGACGGCCACGTCGTAGCCCGCGTCGCGCAGGGCCGGCACGGCCTGGATGTGGTCCCAGTGGCCGTGGGTCTGGAGCACCCGGCGCACCCCGAGGTCGCGGCACAGGCCGAGCAGCTGGTCGTGCTCGTTGGCTGCATCCAGCAGCACGGCCTCGCCCGTGCGCGTGCACTGCACGATGAAGACGTTGTTGTCGATGGGCCCGACGACGAGCGAGTGGACCTCAGCCCCGGCGCCGGACCAGTGGAGCCGAACCGGCGTGGCCATGGGCCAAGCCTGCCACGACCGGCCCCGGCATCGGCGCGGTGCCGCCCGCCGGCCGCCGGTAGGTTCGGGCCGTGGCCATCGTCATCTCGGTCGTCGTCATCGCCCTCGTCATGGCCGTGGCCGCCGGGGCGATCGGCCGTGAGGCCCGCCGGCTCGACGCCCTCCCGCC
>JBBPYZ010000172.1:0-39631 GCA_038199465.1 Acidimicrobiales bacterium
CACCTCGGCAACTTCGGCTTCTACGCCTCGCCGGAACGTGAGCTGGTCTTCGACCTCAACGACTTCGACGAGGCCCACCCGGGCGCCTGGGAGTGGGATCTGCGCCGGCTTGTGGCGAGCATCTGGGTGGCGGGGCGGCACAACGGGGCGTCGGAGCCATCGTGCAAGCATGCGGTCGCCGGCTGCGTGAATGCTTACCGCCGGCAGCTGGCCGACCTGGCCGAGCAGCCGCTGCTGGCCCGCTCCTACGAGTGCCTGGACCTGGACCGGTTGCGGCTGAAGACGACGAAGACGAGCCTGCGCAAGGAGGTCAAGCGGGCTGCCAAGCGGGCCCGAGGGCGCACCAGCGACAGGGCGCTCCCCCGCTTCACCGAAGCGGAGGGCCGCAACCGTCGCATCTGCGAGGAACCCCCGCTGATCACCCGACCCTCAGACGAGGAGTACGAGCGGGTCGCCGAGGCGCTCGACGCCTACCTGGAGACGCTGCCGCCGCACTGGGGCCGCATCGTGGGCGGATACCGCCTCGTCGACATCGCCCACAAGGTGGTCGGGATCGGCTCGGTCGGCCTGCGGGCCTACCTGGCACTGTGCGAGGGCAGCAGCCCGGACGACGTGATCTTCCTGCAGCTCAAGCAGGCCCGCCGGTCGGTCGTCGCCCGCTACGTCCACGGTGACTCCGCCTGGCACGACCACCAGGGCCGCCGGGTCGTCGAGTACCAGCAGGCCCTGCAGACCGTGAGCGACCCGTTGCTCGGATGGGCCACCGTCGGCGAGCACCAGTACTACGTGCGTCAGTTCCGCAACATGAAGGGCGCCATCACCATCGACGAGATCAACGCTCCGGCCCTGGTCGACTACGCAGGCATATGCGGGCTGCTGCTGGCCAAGGGCCACGCCCGCACCAGCGGCGCGTCCATGATCGCCGGCTACATCGGCGGCTCGGACAAGCTGGCCCGGGCGATGGGCCACTTCGCCCGGGCCTACGCCGACCAGACCGAGCGGGACCACCGGGCGTTCGCCTCGGCCGTGGCCCGCGGCCTGCTCCACTCCGACTGACCCGCTTCCGAGCCGCTGGAGGCGAAGCCCGGACCGGGGCGCCTCCATCATCGGCTTGTCGCCGGGCCTCGCCACGGTCACCCAGCCCCTCCTCGCTGCTCTCCGGGGTGACGGTCCTTCGAGCGGGGCTCAGCTCTTGGGCTTGGAGGTGCTGCGCCGGTCGGACCGCACGATCGAGATCATCAGCACGAACGCGCCGCTGGCGGCGGCCAGGAAGCAGACGATGGCCACGGCCGGGTAGCCGAGGAGCTTGGACGAGGTCTCGACCTGCATGAGTAGGGCGGCCCCGACGATGAGGGCTGCCAGCACCAGCCCCATGGTCAGGCGGTTGGCCAGCTTCTGCAGCCCCCGGATCAGCTCGACCTCGTCGAAGGCGTGCACCTTGAGCTCGAAGGATCCCTCGGTCACGGCGTCCATGACCTTGTTGACCCGGCCAGGGAGCTGCTCGACGAAGTCGCGGGTCTCGAGGAGCGCCGAGAACGCGCTCCCTGACGACGTCTTCATCTGGCTCTGCATGACCTCGGTGGTGTGGGCCTCGATCGCCGCCGTCGGGTCGAACGTCGGGTCCAGCGTCTTGGCCACCTGATCCAGGTTGAGCAGGGCCTTGCCCAGCATCGACAGCTCGGGGGGCAGGCGCAGGCCGTTCTCGCCGGAGATCCTCATGAGATCCATGACCATCGACCCGGCGTCGATCTGCTCGAGGTTCATGCCCTGGGCTTCCTCCACCATCTCGGTGGCCCCGGCGCAGAAGCCAGGCCCGTCGTACCACTCAAGCGGCCGTCCCATGGCGACGGCGGCGTCGGCCACGCCTTTCCCGTTGCCGTCGCTCAGGGCGAGGAGCAGCTTCATCAGGAGGTCGCGGATGGCCTTGGGCACGCGGGCCACCATGCCGACGTCCACCAGGGCCAGCCGCCCGTCGGGGGTGAGGATGACGTTGCCGGGGTGGGGGTCGGCGTGGAAGAAGCCCTCGACGAGGATCTGGTCGAGGTAGGCCTGGAACAGCTGCTCGGCCAGCACGTGCCCGTCCAGCTCCAGCTTCCCCAGGGGGCCGATGTCGGTGACCTTGCGGCCCGGGATGAACTCCATGGTGAGGACGGTCGAAGTGGTGTAGTCGCCGATCGGATCGGGGACGACGAGCCGGTCGTAGGGGCGGAGGATGCGGCCCAGGGCGGTGAGGTTGGCCGCCTCCCGGCGGTAGTCGAGCTCGCCGCTCAGCGACCGCCGGAACTGGGCCAGTAGCTCGGCGAACCCGTAGCGGCGGCCCGCCTTCAGATGGGTGTCGGCGAACTGGGCCAGCTCGGTGAGGGCTTCCATGTCGGTGGCGATGCGCTCCCTGATACCCGGGCGCTGCACCTTCACCACCACCTCCCGACCGTCGCGCATGGTGGCCCGATGCACCTGGCCCAACGACGCCGAGGCGAGCGGTTCGAGGTCGAACGTGGCGAAGCCCTTGGAGATCCGGAAGCCGAGCTCGGTGGAGACGATGCGCTCGACCTCGTCGGATCCGAACGGCTCGACCGAGTCCTGCAGCCGGCTGAGCGCCTTGGCGTAGGAGGGCGGGATGAGGTCGGCCCGGGTGGACAGCAGCTGGCCCAGCTTGATGTAGGTGGGCCCGAGCTTCTCGAGGTCACAGGCCAGCTCCTCGGCCTTGGCCGGAACCTGGTCGTCGGACGACCCGTCCGCCTCGACCAGATCCTCCATGCCGGCCTGGCGGACCAGGTCGGAGCGCCCGTACTTGACGAACAGGCGGGCGAGGTCTTTGTACCGTCCGACGTGCTGGGGTCGAAGTGAGAGGGCCATCCGAAAACGCTGTACCCAGGAACCGGATCGCCAACCTCGCAAGCGGGCAACTGGGCAGCGTCGCTGACGGTTCCGGTGTAAATTAGCCGTATCCGTAGAAGAGTGACGGCGACACCGAAGCGGCCCCGAAGGAATCCATGTTCACGTGCAGGAAGTTGCCGGCGTTGATCGCCTGCCTGGCGGTCAGCGGCATCTTGTCCACGGTGGCCGCCGTGTCGGCGGAGGCAGCCGGGACGATCAGCTACACCTACAGCGTGGCGACGCGAGGGGCCATCCGTTCAGGCGTCACCGACTTCGCCACCCGCGCCCAAGCCACGTTCGACGATCAGCGGGGCTGGGGACTGGGCGGATCCATCAGATTCGTCAGGGTCCCGAGCGGGGGGAGCTTCACACTGTGGCTGGCCCAGGCCAATCAGCTCCCCTCGTTCTCGTCCGGCTGCTCATCGATGTACAGCTGCCGGGTCGGGCGGGACGTCATCATCAACGATGACAGGTGGAGCGACGGCGCCCCGGGCCTGGCCATGGGCCTCGACGACTACCGCGACATGGTCGTGAACCACGAGATCGGCCACTGGCTGGGCTACGGCCACCGCACCTGCGCGGGCGCAGGTCAGCCGGCGTACGTGATGCAGCAGCAGTCGAAGGGCGGGGCCTACCTCGGGGGCTGCCTCCCCAACGCCTGGCCGCGGGCCGAGGAGCGCAACGCTCTGGCCTCGTCCCGAGGTGTCGCCATCCTTCCGCCGCCGCCGCCTCCGCCGCCCCCGGTCGACGCTTGCCTGCCGGAGGGGACGACCTTCACCCGGGCGCCCGCCCCGGCCGCCGTCACCCCCTCGGGGGGGCCCTACGACCCGGTGAGCCCTACCCGCGTGCTCGACACCCGGTCGGGGCTCGGTGCTCCGGTCGGCTGCCTGGGCCCGGGCCGAACCCTCGATGTCGAGGTGGCCGGGCTGGCCGGGGTGCCCACCTCGAACGTGGGTGCGGTGGCGATCAACCTCACGGCCGTCAACCCGACCGACGGCGGCTACGCCACGGTGTCACCCACGGGTGGCCCCAACCCAGAGAGCTCGAACCTGAACTTCGGCCCCGGGCAGACCGTCACGAACTTCGCCATGGTGCCGGTGGGAGCGGCCGGTCGGATCACCATCAGCAACGTCGGCGGCTACGTGTACTACCTCGTTGACGTGGTCGGGTTCATCCCCAGTGGGTCCAGCATCATCACCTTGGCGCCCACCCGCCTTCTCGACACCAGGGCCGGGGTCGGCGCCCCGCGCGCCCGAATCACCGCATCGCAGGAGCTGAACGTCCCGCTGGCCGGAGTCGTCGTGCCCACCGACGCCCAGGCGGTCCTCGTCAATCTCACGGTGGTCTCGCCCAGCTCCGCCGGCTACGCCACGGCCTTTCCGAGCGACGGCCCCCGTCCCGGCACGTCCACGCTGAACTTCGGAGCGGGGTCAACCGTCGCCAACTTCGCCCTGGCCAAGCTGGGAGGTGACGGTCGGATCAAGATCTTCAACGCCGGTGGCACCGCCGACTACCTCATCGACGTGCTCGGCTACCTCGCCACAGGCTCCACCGTGACGACGCCGGCGCCGGCGCGGGTGCTCGACACCAGGATCGGCACCGGTGCGGCACAGAACCGGGTCACCTCGGGCGGCACCGTCAGCGTGAACATGGCCGGGAACCCCGGGCCAACGCTGGCCGGCGGTGATGTGGTGGCCATCAACCTGACCGCCGCGGCGCCCGATTCGGCCGGCTACGCCAGCGCGTTCGGAGGCCCGACACCGCCGGAGACCTCGAACCTGAACTTCAGCGGCGGCCAGACGGTGGCCGGCTTCGCCCTCGTCAAGCTGGGCAGCGACGGCCAGCTCAACGTCTTGAACGTCGGGGGAGACGCGGACTACCTCGTGGATGTTGCTGGCTTCATCCGGGGAGCGTGACGCGCCGATCGTTGCTGGCCGCTCAGGCGCGCCGGCGGCTCTGGCCGGCGTAGCCGATGAGGGCTCCGGCCAGGGCGATGGCGCCGGGGACCAGGGCCCACAGGCCGAGGGCCACGCCGTTGAGGGTGACCAGGGCGGCGACGCCCACGAAGAAGGGCCAGGCGCTGGCGTGGGGCAGGTAGGGGGTGGTCTCGTCGCCGGCGTGGGCCGTGGTGCGCCGGGCCGTCCGGGCCAGGTAGAGGCCGATGAACAGGGCCAGGCCGGAAGCCAGCAGGAGCATGGCCGTGCCCGCGCTCTCGTAGCTGGTGAACCAGTAGAGGGCGCCCATCACCGCGATAAGGGCGCCGAGGCCGAGGTAGGCCCGGGCGACGACCGTCATGGCCGGGCCTGGACCTCGTCGGCGGTGCCCGGAGCGGCCGGGTCGTCAGCAGCGCCGGCCGTCGGGTGGGCGAGGTCCCACACGGGTCGGTTCGAACGGATGGGGGGCAGGGGGCCGGGGAAGTTGCCCGGGGGTGGGGGAGAGGGCGCCGCCCACTCGAGGGTGTGGCCGCCCCACGGGTCGTCGCCCGCCACCTTGCCCCGACGCAGCGAGATGGCCACGTTGACCAGGAAGACCAGCGTGGAGATGCCCAGCAGGAACGACCCCACCGACGACACCACGTTGAGCGTGGTGAAGCCGTCCTCGGCCCGGTAGTCGGCCACCCGTCGGGGCATGCCCGACAGGCCCAGCTGGTGCTGCACCAGGAACGTCAGGTTGAACCCGACGAAGGTGGAGAAGACGTGCAGCTGCCCGAGGCGCTCGCCCAGCATCCGGCCGGTGAACTTCGGGAACCAGTAGTAGACGCCCGCGAACAGGGCGAACACCGAGCCGCCGAACATGACGTAGTGCATGTGGGCCACCACGAAGTACGAGTCGCTGACCTGGAAGTCGATGGGCGGCGAGGCCAGCAGCACCCCGGTGAGGCCACCGAGCAGGAAGGTGACGAGGAAGGCGATGCAGAACAGCAGCGGCGTCTTGAACTGCAGCTGGCCGCCCCACATGGTGCCGATCCAGTCGAAGAACTTCACCCCGGTGGGCACGGCGATGAGGTAGGAGAGCCCGCTGAAGAAGGGGAGGAGCACGGCCCCCGTCACGAACATGTGGTGGGCCCACACCCCGGTCGACAGGGCGGCGATGCTGAGGGTGGCGAAGACCAGCCCCTTGTAGCCGAACACCGGCCGGCGGGAGAACACCGGTAGCACGTCAGTGATCACCCCGAAGAAGGGCAGGGCCAGGATGTAGACCTCCGGGTGGCCGAAGAACCAGAACAGGTGCTGCCACAGCAGGGGTGAACCGCCGTAGCGGACGTCGAAGACGTGGGTGCCGAAGTGGCGGTCGGCGAAGAGCAGCACGGTGGATGCCGTGAGCACCGGGAAGGCCGTCAGCACCAGCCCGCTCGTCACCAGCATGTTCCAGGTGAAGATGGGCACCCGGAACATCGTCATCCCCGGGGCTCGCATCCCGACGATGGTGGTGATGAGGTTGACGGCGGTGAACACCGCGGAGAATCCGGTGAGCACCAGTCCGATGAGCCACAGCTCGACGCCGATGCTGGGGGAGAAGGTGCCGTTGGACAGGGGCTCGTAGGCGAACCAGCCGAACGAGGGGGCGCCGTCGGCGGTGAGGAAGCCGGAGACCATGGTGAGCCCGCCGCCCAGGTAGAGCCAGTAGCTCAGGGCGTTCAGGCGGGGGAAGGCCATGTCGGGCGCCCCGATCTGGAGGGGCACGATGTAGTTGGCCAGGCCAAAGGCGAACGGCCCGAGGAACAGGAACATCATGATGCTGCCGTGCATGGTGAACAGCTGGTTGTAGACGTCGGTTGTGACCACCTGCATCCCGGGCTGGGCCAGCTCGGCCCGCATCACCATGGCCAGCAATCCCCCGAGGAGGAAGAAGGCGAACGCCGTGACCATGTAGCTGATGCCGATGGCCTTGTGGTCGGTGGTGGTGAGCCAGCCGAGGAGGCCCCCGGCGTGGGGATGGGCCTCCTCGGCCGGGGGAACGGGCAGGACGGGGGGGTCCTCCAGCGTGGTCATCCCGTGGCCTCCCTGCTCGTGCGCTCCTGGTCGAGCCAGGTCCGGTAGGCGGCGGGGCTGACCGCCTCGACCTGGAAGTCCATGCGGGCGTGGTCGAGCCCGCAGTACTCGGCGCAACGCCCGGGGAAGACGCCCGGGTCCTCGACCAGGACGTCGAACTGGTTGTCGAGACCGGGGACCAGGTCGAGCTTCTTCAGGAACCGGGGCACCCAGAAGGAGTGGATGACATCGGTGGTCGAAAGGCGGAGGCGGACGGTGGAGCCGACGGGCAGGACCATGGTGGGCCGGGGCTCGGCGGTGGTGCCGGTGATCACCACCCCCTCGTCCGGGTAGCGGAACTGCCACTGCCACTGGTAGCCGATGACGTCGACGACCACGTCGGGCGTGGCCACCCTGGCCGTCACCTTCTCCTGGGTGTACACGGTGAACCCGAAGAGCACGGCCACGATCAGCACCGGGGTGAGGGTGTAGACGATCTCGAGCGGCACGTTGTGGGCCCGCTGGCTCGGCAGCCCCTCGACCCCCCGGCGCCGCCGGTAGGCGAGGACCGACCAGGCGATCAGCCCCCAGACCAGGGCGACGACGGCGAGGCCGGTGAGCACCGACCCCTGCCACAGCGTCAGGATCCGCTTGCCGTCGGCGGTGACCGGGTCGGGGGCGCCGAAGCGGGGCACCCTGGCACAGGACCCGGCGACGGCCGCCACCACGGCCACCAGGACTGCCTCCCGAACGAACCTGGCCATCCCCCGTGCCCTCTGCACGGGGCCCAAGGTATCCACCTCGGCACCCCGGGTGGCGGCTCAGCGCTTCCCGGGGGTCGACGATCGCTCCGTCAGCGGGCTGCGGGGTCCCGGCCGAGGTCGCGCAGGAGGCGCTGATGCGACGCCACCGCTGCACGAACGGTGGGCAGGACGACTACCTCGACGCCGGCGGCGGCGCTGTGGCGGCGGACCACCGAGGTGATGGCAGGCAGCAGCAGCTGGTTGGCCTGGGGGAACAGGTGGTGGGCCACGTGATGGTTCAGGCCGCCGGTGAAGGTGGTGTAGAGCCGGTTCGAGGTGGCGACGTCGGCCGTGCCCGCGATCTGCGCCAGGGCCCAGCCGCGGTTGATCTGACCGGTGGCGGCCTCGGCCTTGAGGAAGGTGGTGCTGTCGAGGCAGTGGCCGGTCTGGAAGACCACGGCCATGATGAACCCGGCCAGCACCCCGGCGGCGAGGTAGACGGCCAGGACGGCCAGCGCCGGCTGCGCCAGCAGGGCGACGCCCAGCAGGAGCACCAGGCCGGTCAGCTTCTCGGCCAGCAGCCACAGCGCCCGCCGCAGCGTGGCGTCGGCCACCTTCGACGACCCGATGACGCCCCGGGTGATGAAGGCAAAATCGCCGTTCACCAGCATCGCTGGGTAGAGCAGCGGGTAGAGCAGCCAGGCGTAGAGCTGCTGGTAGCGGTGCCACGGCCGCCACGGCTGGTAGGGCGTGAGGCGGACGAGCCGCCCGAAGTGCAGGTCGTCGTCGACATCGTGAACGTTGGTGAAGGAGTGGTGGAGCAGGTTGTGCTTGGTCCGCCACCACGTGCGGCTGATGCCGAAGGGCGCCGCCACCAGCGCCACCGCCGCGTTGCGGCGGCGGTTGAGCGAGATGGTGCCGTGCACGGCGTCGTGGGCTGTGCCCATGGCCACCGAGGCGGCGGCCAGGCCGAGGGAGACGGTCAGGCCAGCGGCCTGCCACAGCGCAAGGTCGAGGAGCACCAGGGCCAGGTACGAGGCGTAGAACCAGGTGGAGGTGACCACGGCCTTTCGGGCCAGCCGCCGCCGGGCCCCACCGGCCGAGGCGAGGAGCAGGGCGCCGACCTCGGCCTGCAGGCCCTGGTGGAAGTCGCCCTTCCGCTGGTAGCGGACCTTGGCCGGCTTCCTCTCCTGCAGCAGCATCCTGCCGACCCTACCGGCGCGCCGGCGGCTCCCTGAAACCGGCCCCGCCTGGTCGCTAGGGCTGCGGGTCGACCTTCGGGGTCGGCTCCTCGGCCTTCGGGCTGATCTTGCCCTTCCTGGCCGCGGCCGCAGGGCTCCCGTAGCGGACGCCGCCCGTGACGCCCCAGCTGGTGATGACCCGGATGGCGCCCTCGTGGCCTTGCGGGCACGAGGTGGGCTGGTCGAAGTCGGCGATCGACCGCTGCACCTCGAAGCGCACCCCGCACGAGGGGCATCGGAAGTCATAGGCGGGCATGGGCCCATGCTAGGGCTGGGCCGGCTCGTCGGTCCCGACCGGGGCGCGGCGGAGGTGGTCGCGCAGGGCGATCTGGCCGGGATGGCCGGTGATGACGTCACGGAGGCCCTCGGCGCTGGAGTCGAGGTAGCGGCGGGTGGTGTCGAGGGAGGCATGGCCGAGGAGGGCCTGGAGCTCCACCACGTCGGCACCGGTCTGGAGGGCGTCGGTGGCGAAGGTGTGGCGCAGGGCGTGGACCATGGCCCCGGCCGGGATGCGGGCCCGGATGCCGGCCCGGGTGTAGAGCCGCTCGATCAGGTAGCTGATCTGGTGGGCGGCGAGACGGCGTCCCCGGGCGTCGACGAGCAAGGGGGTGGCGGGGTGGTCGAGGTCGTGCTCGGGAAAGCGCTGGCTGCGGATGGCCTGGTAGAGGGCGAGCACCCGTTCGAGGGCGGGGTCGACGGGGATGGTGCGGGCCTTGCCGCCCTTGCCGATGACCTCCAGGCGGCGGGCCCCTTCCGGCCCGGCGATCGACGCCATGCCGAGGGCGACGGCTTCGCCTTCGCGGAGGCCCGAGACGAGGAACAGGGCGACGAGGGCGAGGTCGCGCTCGGGCCAGGGGGAGCGAGCCCCGCCGTCGACCGTGGCGGCAGTGGCCAGGAGGCGGGCGGCGGCGTCGTCGGCCTTGATGGCCTTGGGCGCCGAGTGGCCCAGTCGGGGCTTGGGCACGGCTGCCATAGGGTTGCCGTCGAGGAGGTCCTCGGCGACCAGGAAGTCGAAGAGCGACGACCAGGCCGAGTGGGCCCGCAGCAGCGAGGCGGCGGCGTGGTCGGCGGCCCAGGAGGCGAACCCGGCCCGCAGCGCCTGCTTGGTCAGGTCCTCGAGGCGCAGACCGGCGGCGCCCTCGCTGTCCATCCGGTAGGCCACGCCGTCGACGTCGGACCGGTAGGCCTTCAGCGTCCGAGCCGACGGCTTGGTCGCCCCCAGCTGGAACAGCCACGCCTCGATGATCTCTACCAGGGGAGAGCCGGCATCGAGTCGTCGGAGAGCGGCCACGTCGCTATCCTAGTCTCGATAATGCTAGTTATCGAGACTTACCTGCTGGCGGCGGACATCGTGCATCAGATGCAGGTAGCCCCCTGCTGAAGCATGTGCCCGCTGCGCTCCACCTGGCCGGCCGACGAGTACTCGGTGTCGGTGCCGCTGCATCGACAGCGATCAGGGAGCGAAGTAGCCCGTAACGTCGACGATGAAGTGGGTTTGGGCGTCCGGGGTGCCGTCGCAGTACACCAGGACCGAGCCAGGGCCGGATTCGCTGTCGACGGCGATCCCGGTTGTGCCGCCGTTGGCGAGGTCCAACCCCGGAACCACCCAGTTGATGTTCGACACCGTAAAATCGTCAGGGTTGGTGCCGGCCGGTACCACACCCAGGAAACCCGCCGCCTCGGTCTGGGTGATGGTGAGGTTGAAGGTGACCGCCTGCGCCGTCGCCGGCACTCTCAGAGCCTTGCTCTCGTCCGTGATGATCTTCAGGCTCATGCCGACACCGGTCGCGATCTTCCCGTCGGGATCGTTGCGCGAGTCGTAGCTGCGGTAGGGGGTGACCGGCGTGTACCCCAGCCCTGCGGCTAGCGCCGGCGCGGCCGTGGCGACACCGGCGACGGTAGCGCCGATGGCGCCAGCGGCGACGGCCCCACCACGGGCGAGGAGAGATCGGCGGTCCATGCTCGGTTGGTTCTGCTGGTCCATGTGGTTGATCATCCTCGCTTTAGGGCGCGCCGGGTCGGTGACTTGGTGGGTTCGACGGATGCCCCTTCGGAGAACGCAGGAGCGGGGCTCTTCCTGGCTTTCCGTACGGGCTGCTTGGACCCTCCGGGGGTGAAGTCGCTCCGAGAGACGCCGAGTCCTGGGACAGCCTGATGCCGGACAAACCTCTTCGTCACGGAACTCCACCCTTCTTGATGAGACTGACGCTGACTCTAGGCGGGCTGCCCGCCGCTGTCGAGAGCATCCGCAGGGCGCATCTCACAGAGGGCGGCCATCGGCCCGCTCCGACGGGTGCCCAGAGCTGGAGACGACTGAGTGAGGAGAACGCGGCGTACGCCGCCGCAGCCGAGGCGTTCGACAGGCCCTTGGTCGCCGTCGACGAGTGTCTGCTCCGCGCCTGTGGTGCCGCAGGGATCGGGGCCATCCACCTCGATGACCTGAGCAAGCCGGGAGGCAGACGGCCCCAGGGGTGCTGAATTGGGCGGTGTGCCTCCCGCGGCGGAGGGCTACAGGTAGGCCATGCGGTAGATGAAGCCTTCGGCTTCCTCGGCCGCAGTGACGGCGTCCTTGGCCCGCAGGGCTTTGTCCTGAACCGTGCCGGCGGCGTCGCTCCAGCGCACCACCCAGCGGGGTCCGTGGCCGTTGCTCTCGTCGCAGAAGACGTCGATGAGGGTGACGGTGGCCTTGCGGGCCCAGGTGATCTGCAGGCGGCCCGTCTTCCCGTCGACCGCCTGCTGCACGTAGCCGGTCATGGCCGGCGACCAGGTCCAGGTCTCGGACACCTCGCCGTCGATGAAGAACTCCATCACGATGCTGTAGTCGTCGTCGGGCTGACCGGCGATGGCGCTGCGGAAGGCCGGTTCGTAGTTGCGGGCGGCGGTCGGGTCGAGCGTGATCGTCCTCATCACCGGAACAACCTACGACGGGTGCGGCCCCCAGCGGGTTGGGCGGGGGCCGCCGAGGCTCACGAGACCGGGGTGACCTCGCCGGCCTGCTGGCCCTTGTTCCCCGGGATCAGCTGGTACTCGACCCGCTGGCCCTCGGTGAGCTCGCGGTAGCCCGCGACCCGGATCTGCGACTGGTGCACGAACACGTCGTCACCCTTCTCGTCGGGCGTGATGAACCCGAACCCCTTCGTGGCGTTGAACCACTTGACCGTGCCCTGCGGCATCTCACACTCCAAGAGAGGTCCACGCGTGCCTCGGCGTCGCCGGAGCGAGGCGTTCCGGTCGCCACCTCCTCTGGCGTGGGTTGCACGGGAGGTTGTCGCATCCTAGGCAGGCGTGGCGGAGCCGTGCCGGGTCGCCTCAGGCGACCCGCCGGGCCGGTGGCCGAGCCAGCCGCAGCCGGACGCACAGGTCGACATCGGTCAGCTCGAGGGCGTCGAGGAGGTTGCGCCGGGGGCGGTCGGCGATCGCCCGGTTCACCGCGGTGAGGTCGGTGCCCTCCTCCAGGGTCACGTCCAGATCGAGGGCCAACGGGTGGTCGGCGATCACCCGGGCGCTGGCATCGGCCACCCCGCTCAGGCGGCGGACATCGGCGGCGACGGCGTCAGCCAGGGCGCGGGCCGACACCTCCAGACCGGTGGCGTGGCCGGTCGGCTCCAGCGCCACCTGGGCGACGGGGCGACCCCTCGGCAGCTGGGCCAGGAGCCAGGCCAGGCCGAGCCACAGGAGGACGAACGCGACAGCGGCCAGGGCGACGAGCAGCAGCACCTGGCGGTCGCGAGCCCAGCTCCGCAGCCACGGGGACACGACCGGGTCGGCTCCCCCGCGGCCCCGGAGGAGCCCGGCGGTGCCGAGGCCGAGGAGCAGGAGACCCACCAACGCCAGAAGCCCACGGTTCACCCGGTCGGTGGTGCGCCGCATCACGAGCTCCTGGCGGGCTGGCGGCGGACGTCGACCTTGATGGGGCCCCCGGCGTCGACGCCCCTGGCGGCGAGTGACCCCCGGGCCGTAGCGGCCAGCTGGTCGCGAAGGGCCGGCGGGTCGCCCGCCACCACGGTGGCCCGCACGTCGAGACCCCGGTGCCGGAGCCGCGCCCTCACCGTCGCCACGCCCTGGACCTGGCCGAGGTCGGCGGCCACCTCGCGCTCCAGGTCGGAGCGGCCGACGCGGGCGGGCAGGGGGCCCTCGCCGGCGGCGGCCAGCTCGGCCGGCCGCTGGCGGACCAGCTGAAGGCCGAGGAGCAAGAGCCCGGCGGCGATGAGGGCGACGCAGGTCAACCGGGTCGACCGCCCGTCCCACGAGGCGCCCGACGCCCACGCCAGCCAACGGTCGTGGCGGGCCATGAGGGGATCGGCGCCCACGACGACGGCGCCGATCTCGAGGAGGACGACCGCGGCGGCCACCACCAGGGCGAGGCCGAGGAGGGCGCTGAGCACCCGGTTGACCAGGCCCATCAGCCGACCCGGTTGCCCCCGGGCCGAAGGTGCTCGACGTGCACCCGCAGGCCGCGGACCGGTCGGCCGGCCAGCTCCTCGACCCGCCGGGCGACGTGGCTGGCCAGGTGCTCGGCGGTGGCCCGCACCGGCCGGGGGTAGGCGATGGTGACGGTGAGGTCGAGGTCGAGGACCAGCTGGTCGGGCGGCGTTCCGACCGGGACCGGGTGGTGGATGGCCCGGGCGATCGGGGCGGCCGACGCGGCACTGACCCCGTCGACCTCGTTGGCCGCCTGCGCCGCCAGCTTGGGGATCACCCGGGCGTCGATCCGCAGGTGGCCGGGGCCGTCACGGTAGCCCGGAGGCCCAACCGGGGCGGGGGACGGTGGGGCGGGGTCGGCCAAGGGCGCCAGTGGGGCGGTGGGAGCGGTGGCGGTCACCGCTGTTGCCGGCGGTTCTCGAGGCGGCGGTTGGTGAGGAACTCCAGGACGTCGAGCTCGCCGTCCAGGACCTTGGCCACGATCCAGCCCACGAGGCCGAAGAGGGCGACGACGCAGGCTTGCGTGAAGCCCCCGAGGGCGATGGCGAGCCCGAGGGCGAGGCCGACGATCAGGCCGGCGAGCTTGGTCTGCACGGGAGGACCTCCGAGGGGTCAGTCAAGGGAACGGGAGGGCGGCCGGGGTCGGCCGAGGCCGAGCCAGCCAGCCACACCGCGGCGGCGGCGGTAGACGAGCGGGGCCTCGGCGGGGCTCGACCGACCTTGGCGCAGGGCGGCGAGGCCGGCCACGAACGTAGCGGGGTCCCCACCCCGGTCGGGGTGGTGGGCCAGAACGAAGGCACGGAGCCTCCGTCGCTCGTCGGTGGTGGACTCAGGCACGGGTCACCCCGGAGGACTCGATGAAGGCCGCATCCTCGACATCGAGGTCCTCGATGTGGACCTCCACGGGCAGTCCCCCGGCCGCCGGGGACACCGCCGCCCGCACCGCATCAGCCAGGCGCGGCAACTCGGTGCCATAGCGGGCCGTGACGTGCACCTCGACCCGGTCGCCCGGGAGGCGGACGCCGGTGACGCTGCGGCCGGGCAGGTAGGTGGCGAACTCGAGCGCCGGCCCCCCGTGGAGGCCCGCCACGCCGGGGGTGGCCAGGGTGGCGGCGGCGATGGCGTCGGCGTTGGGCTCGCCCACCGGTTACTGCACCCGGGCGGGAGCCGGGGCCTGGGGCTCGTGGTCTTCGGAGCCGGGGATCCAGATGTCGTCGACGTTGATGTTCACCTCGGTGACCTCGAGGCTGGTCATCCGCTGCAGCCGCTCGATCACGTTCTTGCGGACGGCGGCGGCCAGATCGCCGATGGCCACGCCGTACTCGACGACGAGGTCGAGGTCGATGGCGGCCTGGCGTTCGCCCACCTCGACCTTGACGCCCTGGCTGGCCGTCCGGGCCTCGGTGTTGCCCGGCAGGATCTCGCGGATGGAGCCGAAGGTGCGGCTGGCCCCGGCGCCCATGGCGTGCACTCCGGCGATCTCCCGGGCGGAGAGCCCGGCGATCTTGGCCACCACCGAGTCGGCGATGCTGGTGCGCCCCTGCGAGCTCACCAGGCCGCGGCTGCCGCTGCCGCCGCTGCCGGCCCGGTCCATTCCCGTCCGGCCCGCGGAGGTCGGCGGCACTTGCTCGGTCTGGGTGTCGTCCCCGGTCGCTGTGTCTTCCGCCGTTGCGTCCTCGTTCGCTGCGCTCACTTGTGGTCCCTTCGTCTGCGGTCAACCCTGACCTTCCCCCGGCATCCCAGCCTCACACGGCGATCTCGCCGTTCAGCCCAGGAGGCCGAGGATCCCGCCCGTGCCGCGGAAGGGCTGGGTGCCCCTCACCAGGGCTAGGCCGACGGGGGCGCCGTGGGTGCGGGCGTAGGTGAGGGCACGGGACACGTCGCTCACCCCGTTCGAGGCGGGGATGGGCAGGAGGGCCAGGGTGCTCAGCACGCCGACAGCTTGACCCGAGGCGTTCAGGAAGCCGCTGCCGGAGTCGCCCGGTATGCCGGGCGTCACGGTGTAGACCGCTCGGGTCCAGCCGCCGCCCTCGTCGCCCAGGCTGATCCCGATCTTTGGGCTGAGCTGGCTGATGCCGAGCCGCAGCGACGAGTTGCCGTAGCTGTAGACCGTCGACCCGAGGCCGGTGGAGGTGCCGAGCGCCGTGGGCCCGCCCCACACCGGCACCGACGGGTTCACCCGGGCGGCGTCGCCCGAGTCGAGCCGGACCAGGGCGAAGTCGTTGAAGGCGCAGGCGTCGGGGTCGCGCTCACCCGCCGCCTGCATGGCGACCCAGCTGCTGTAGGCGAGCGACCCGGGGCGGCTGGCTCCGCCCACCTGCACCGGGGTGCCGAGCGGCAGCGTCCCGCTGGTGCACCCGTTGGTGTCGGTGGCGGCGCCGGTGCTGGCGCAGTGGGCCGCCTGCCCGATGTAGACCGCCCCCGCTTCGTCGCTGAACACGAAGTTCGCTGTGCACTGCCCGCCGCTGGTGTAGGTCATCACGCCGGGGTGGATGGGGGCCGAGGCGGCCGGGGCCCAGGCCAGACGGGCCTGCGCTGGCGGGGTGAGGAGCGGGGAGGCGGCGAGGAGCAGGCTGGCCGGGGCGGCGACGAGCAGGGAAGAGCGGATCTTCATCTTCATGGAAGCATTATGAACGTTGGGCGAGCTCCGCGCACTGCGTTCCGAAAGAAGGACGAAAGAAGGGTCAGCCGGCCTTGGTGGCCAGTCGCTCCCGGGCCTGGCGCGACCGCTCGAGGAGGTGGGCCGGGATGCCCCCGACCGACTCACCCTCGCTGGCTGCGGCTACCTCGGCCACCGGCGCTTCGGGGCGGGCCGCCTGGGAGCCGGCGGGCCGGTCCTTCCAGTCGCGCCACTGGGCGGGGGTGGCCAGCCGCAGGCGGTCGACCGAGGGCATCGACACGCCGTTGTCGAAGTCGACGAAGTAGCGGATCCAGGTGAGGCCGCTGACCATGGCCACCCGCCCGGCCGTACCGCGGGGCACACCTCGCAGATCGCCGACGCTGACCACGCGGGCCTTGCGCTTCAGCTGGTCGGTGGGTGCGTCCTTCGCCATGGCGGGAGGCTAGCGAGGCCCGGCGGCCGCCGGCACGTCCGTCACGCGCCGACGGTGGCAGACTTCGGCGCCATGGCCTCGGGAGGCGGCGGCGACCCTCGGCCTCGGCCGCCACGCCTGGTGCTGGCCTCGGCCAGCCCGGCCCGGCTAAAGCTGCTGCGCCAGGTCGGCCTCGATCCGGAGCAGGTCGTCAGCGGCGTCGACGAGGTGGCCGAGGGAACGGCGGCCGAGGTCGCCCAGGGCCTGGCCCGCCGCAAGGCCCTCGCCGTGGCTGAGCGAACCGGGGGCGAGGCGGTCGTCGTCGGGTGCGACAGCGTCCTCGAGCACGGCGGCCGGGTGCTAGGCAAGCCCGCCTCCCCCGCCGAGGCCTTGGCCCGCTGGCACGACCTGCGGGGCACCACCGGGAGGCTCCACAGCGGCCACTGCCTGGTGTCGGTGGCCGGCGGCCGGGTGGCCCAGGTGCTGGAGGAGGGCGCCGTCACCTCCGTGCGGTTCGCCGTGGCCTCCGGGGACGACATCGCCGCCTACGTGGCCAGCGGCGAGCCGCTGCAGGTGGCCGGCGCCTTCACCATCGACGGCCTCGGGGCCGCCTTCGTCGAGGGGATCGTGGGCTGCCACTCGAATGTGATCGGCCTCAGCCTGCCCGTGCTGCAGCGGCTCCTGGGCCGGCTCGGCCTGTCGGTCTGTGACTGGTGGTGAGCCCGGCGGCGCCCTGGGACGGCGGGGACTACCAGGCCCGCTTCGACGCCCTGGCCGCCTCGGGCGTCGACGTGCACGGCGAGGTGCGCTTCCTCCTCGCCTACTCGCCGGCCAGCGTGCTCGACGCCGGCTGCGGCACCGGACGGGTGGCCATCGAGCTGGACCGCAACGGCGTTGAGGCGGTGGGCGTGGACGTCGATCCCTCGATGCTGGCCACGGCCCGGCTGCGGGCCCCGTCGGTCCGCTTCGAAGAGGCCGACCTGGCCGGCGACGGGTTCGACCTGGGCCGCACCTTCGACGTCGTCGCCCTAGCCGGCAACGTCCCGTTGTTCACCCCGGCGGGCACCGAGGCCGCCCTGGTCGCCGGCTGCGCCCGGCACGTGGCCCCGGCCGGGCTGCTGGTCGCCGGCTTCTCCCTGCGGGGCTACGGCCTGGAGCGCTACGACGCCGATTGTGCCGCCGCCGGGCTCGTCCTGGCCGAGCGCTGGTCGACCTGGGACCGTGACCCGCACCACGGCGGCGCCGATTACGCCGTGTCGGTGCACCGCCCTGCGGGCTGAGGTCGGGTCGGAACGTCCGGAAAGGGCGGGGCGCAGGGTCCGTTGTACGCTGGCGCCCCGTGCCCCGCAGGATCGACGTCGAGCTCACCAGTGCCAGGCAGGACGGCAGCTTCACCTGGCGGGCCGCCGGAGCCAAGCAGCCCAAGGGCGTGGTCGAGGGACCGTTGCTCTACGGCGGGGCGAAGGTGGGCGACGTCGTCCGGGCCGAGGCCGACTTCGACATCGAGGGCATCACGATCGTGTCGGTCGTCCCTCCGCCCCACGCTGTCGCCCGCACCGAGCCCCCGCGGATCGATGTCGTCGGGACCACCCGGGATGAGGGGGGCGTCACCTCCTCGGCGCCGTCGCGTGGCCGCGACGGCGACCGCCCCCGGGCCCGGCCTGACCGTGGCGGACCCCGCAGCGACCGTGGCGAGCGTCCCGGCGCGCCCCGAGGCGGCGAGCGTCGCGGCCCCCGCCCGGAGGGCTCGGACCGGCCCGACCGGGGCAGCCGACCCGACCGCGGCGCCCGTCCCGAGCGCAGCACCGCCGAGCGCGGCGACCGAGCCGAGCGCGCCACCTCCGGCGACCGTCCCGGCCGCCCGCCCCGAGCGACGAGCGGCGAGCGGTCCCGGCCCAAGCGGCTCTCGCCCGGCAGCACCCATCGCGACGCCTACCTGGCCACCCTCGTCCCCGAGCAGCAGGTTGTGGCCGAGCTGCTGCTGCGCGGTGGGGTTCCTGCCGTGCGGGCTGCGGTGTCCCAGCAGAACCAGAGCCGGCCCGACGGGGCGCCGGTCATCGACGCCGACCCACTCGTGGGTCTGGCCGAGAGCCTGCTTCCGGCCGTGCGCCAGGCCGAGTGGCGCGACCGGGCCGAGGCGGCCAAGGCCACCCTCTCCGAGGTCGGCCTGCGCGACCTGCGGGCCATCGTCACCGCCGGCGACACCTCGGCGCGCGACGAAGAGTCGCGTGCCCTGGCCAGCGAGCTGCGTGAGGGCCTCGACAAGCGCACCACCGCCGACCGCGAGGCGTGGCTCACCGAGATGACCAGCTGCCTGGCCGACGGCAAGGTCGTCCGGGCCCTGCGCCTGTCCTCGCGGCCGCCCGACCCCAGCACCAAGGTGCCGGCCGAGGTGCTCGAGCAGCTGCGGGCCAAGGCCAGCGAGGCGCTGGGCCCTGAGACCCCCCAGGACCGCTGGGCGGCGCTGCTCGAGGCGGTCATCGCCTCTCCCGTCCGGCGCTCGGTCGAGCCTGTGGGGCTGCCGCCCCAGGCCGGACCGGCCCTCCAGCTCGCCGCCCGTCAGGCCTCCGGGCGCATCCCGGCGTTGGCCACGCTGCGCGGCGTCGACCTGCCGCCCCCGCCCGGCCTGCGCACCGCGGGCGGCAAGGCTGGCCTGTCCGCCCCGCCGCCGCCGCCCCCGGGCTCGACCCCCCCGCCGCCGCCGGCGGCGACTGCCGCCTCGACTGCCACCGCGGGCGCCGAAGCCGACCCCGCTGCCGGTGACCCCGCCCCCCCCGCCGACGACCCGGTCGAGGAGACCTCACCGGCCGACGCCTGAGTGGGTCAGGGGCCCGGCCGGGGCTCCAGGTCGCGGTGCAGGACCAGGAGCCGGGCGGTGAGGCCGAAGGTCTCGAAGAAGTTCTTGGTCTCGCGGGCCCCAGGCAGGGCAAAGGCGTCGACGCCCGTGCACCCGACCTCTGCGGCCCAGGCCATGACGGCGTCGAGGATCGCCTCGCCCACGCCGACGGCTCGGGCCTGCGGGTCGACGTGCAGCTCCTCAATCACCGCGATCTCGCCGTCGGCGGACGCCAGGCCGTAGCCCACCGGCACGCCGTCGACGACCCCGGCCCACAGGCCGGTGGTCGGGTCGGAGGCGGCGTCGGCGAAGGCCTCCTCAAGCGGCTCGGGCCGGCAGTGGCGGGCCACGAGCAGCAGGCCACCCCGGTTACCGGCCTGCTCCCGGCGAGCCGAGCGGGCCAGGTCGACGAGCGTCGGCAGGTCACCGGGCTCCGCCGGCCGGGCGCCGACCTCCACCTACTGCAGCTGGGTGATCTTGGTGAGGACGGTCTTGCGCCCCCGCTTGGCGGCTTCGTAGGCCCGCACTTGCTCCAGCTCGGACGGGGCGAGGCCAGCCAGCCGCTGCACCACCTGGCTGGCCGACAGGGCGTCGTAGCCGGGGATGGCCAGGTCGGCTGCCGGCGGGGCCGGTGCCTGCGCCGGGGCCGGGGCTGCGGTCACAGGGCCCGGCTCGACCACTGGCGCAGGCGCGGGCTCGGGCTCGGGGGCCGGCGAGAAGGCCTTCAGCCGCTTCTCGAACTCGACCTTGCCCTGCTTCACCGCGAACTGACCGATGAAGCGGGCCACCGTCACCTGGCCCTCGATCTGGGCCCGCCCCTTGGCCACCATGTCCGGCAGCTGGGTGCGGGCGGTCACGGCCAACCCCAGCGGCGCGTACACGAGCAGGTCGAGGGCCTGCTCGAGCGGGCTCTTCTCGTCGGTCATCAACAGAGTCTGCTGCAGCCGGACCGGCGATGGCTACCTGGCCCGCTGGCGTCAGTCGCAGTCGCGGCAGTACATTCGCGTGTCGTCGGCGAGTTGGGTCGACTTTTTCACCAGGAAGCACGACTGGCAGACGAACTCGTCCTGCTGCTTGGGCAGGACCCGGGCCGCGCCATCGGTGCGGTCGTCGGGCTCGGGGGTCTCGTCCTCGTCCTCTTCGTCCTCCTGGACGACCAGCCGCTCCTTCAGGATCTCGTCGAGGCTGGCCTCGACGTCGTCGGGATCGGTGAGATCGTCGTCGTCGTCCTCCTCGTCGGCGGCGGCGGCGGGCGCCTTGACGACCGCGGTCTCCTCGACGTCGTCGTCGTCGTCGTCGGCCACCTCGACGTCGCCATCGACCACGTCGTCGTCGCCATCGACCACGTCGTCGTCGTCGTCAGCGTCGTCAGCGGTGACGTCGTCGACGGTCGCCTCGTCGTCGTCGTCGAGGTCGGCCTCGTCGAGCGTCTCGAGGTCGGCCTCGTCGATCTCCTCGGGCTCGGATTCGAGCAGGTCATCCTCGTCTTCAGCAGGCAACCGATCCTCCGTCTTCCGGGCAGGCGGCGGGACCATACACCGGCCCGCACGGGTGGATCGACGGTGGTGGTGGGGCCGCTTCGCCCGGGGCCGGGGTGTGACGGGGGCAGGCAGCCTTCGGGCCGTGGTTGCCGACGCCGGGAGCCCTTTGGGGGATGTCCGGTCGACTCGGGTCTGCACGTTGTCTACTGGCCACCTGCCCCCACCGCCACGACGCCCCCTGTGCCTGCACCCGTGTCGAGCAACGCTGCTCGACACGCTTGCGGGCCCCACGACCGGGTTGGTGGGCGTCATCCGGCCAGCCCCTTTCTAGGTCATGGTCCCGGGCCGGTCAAGCGCCTGCGGAGGCCCTCGCACCCCCGTGACCTGGGCTTTCGCGCCGTGGGGGCGCGTCGGCGCAGGTCAGGGGGCAGAACTCGGGAACGTTCCCGCCGTCGCCATCTTCTCTGACGGTCGCTACAGGGCGGTGCGGCGAGCCTCGGCCCGACGCTCGCCCTCGAGCCGCTCCAGGCTGGAGGTGTCGTGATCGTCGTAGTCGACGAAGCACATCAGATCGGCCACCGCCCGGTGGCCGGCCTGCTCGGCGATGAGCCGGTGCATCTCCTGGCACACCCGGCGATAGGAGGGGTGGCCCTGAGGGCTGGTGCGCAGCTCGAGGAGGTGCATGGCCTCCCGGGCGTTCACCGTCATCGAGTAGCGGACCTTGAAGGCCAGGCACACGGCGTAGCCGGCCTGCTCGACCAGGCCGGCAGCCACCATGTCGTGGTGCAGGGCCCGGCTGCGCTCCATGGCCTCGGCGTAGCGGTCGCCACCGCCGGCCTCGGCCACCGCCGCCGGCAGGTCCCAGCCGTGCTCGGGACCGAGCCGCTGCCACTCGATGGTGAGCATGCGGTGGCGCTGCAGGTCCCGGAAGGCGCCGTAGTCGGACAGCACGTCGAACCGGTAGGCGGTGCGCTCGAGGGCCCGGCCCGGCTTGAGGCGCCGGTTGCTGCGGTTGCCCCCGTAGGTGCGGACCACGTCCAGCTTCTCCTCCGGGCTGAGGCGGGCCACCCGGTCCTGGACCTGCGCCTCGGGCAGGTCGGTGTGGGGCCAGAGCATGGCCGCCACCAGCTTGTCCTCGCCGTCGGGGTCCCAGTCGACCAGGGTGACCCCGGGCGCCGGCTCCGGGTCCTCGTCGGCCAGCAGGGTGGCGGCGAGCGAGGCCATCGCGTCGCGGGTCTCCCCGAGGTAGGCGCTCCAGACCTGCCCGCGGTCCTCCCGGTCGACCCGGCTGAGGAAGCTGGGTATCACCTTGCGCAGCTCGACGAGCATCATGTCGGCGTACGTGCGGGCCTCGGGGAGGGGCGAGGCCCGCATGCGCAGGAGCAGCTGCTCGTAGCCCTGCCCTGTGCCGTAGATGCCGAGGTTCGACTGGGCGGCGGCGGGCAGCAGGCCCCGGATGGCGTCGAAGGCCTTGGCCTTCACCGAGGTGCGCCACACGAAGTCGCTGTCGCCCGGCCCCTGGGGGTGGCGCTCGGCGAAGTACGAGAAGAGCAGCGGGTACAGCTCGGCGTAGGTGTCGAACAGGCGGTCCATGTCGCCCACATAGCGGGCGCCGAGCGCCGACTCGAGCACGTCCGGGCCCCGGTGGTAGCGGTAGCGGCCGTCGGCGCCCCGGGCGTCGTAGGCCATGTAGCGGGTGCTCTGCTCGAGGTAGGACATGAGCCGGCCCCACTCGAGGATCTTGGTCAGCAGGTTCGAGGCCTGCTCGCAGGCCAGGTGCACCCCGCCGAGCTGGGCCACCGAGTCGTCGCCGTACTCGAGGAAGACCCGCTCGTAGAGCTGCTCGGCCCGGTGAAGGCCGACGGTGGCGTCGATGGTCTCGTCGCCGGCGATGTCGAGCTCGCCCACGAACTCGTCGAGGAACAGCCGCCGAAGGCTCTTGGCGCTGCGGCTGTAGCGGGCAAACAGGGCCCCCTTCACCACCTCGGGCAGGTTCACCAGGGCGAACACGGGCTGGTCGAGGTTGGTGACGTACCGCCGGAGGATGGCCGCCTCGCCGGCGGTGAACACCTCAGCCGGATACGGGGGCACGTTCGAAGCGTAGATCTGCCTCCAAGCGGCACGGTGGACCCAGCCTCAACCCTCGCCGGCTCGCGGTGGCGGCCCAGATCTACGACGAGAGTCCGGTGGCCGCCGCTTCGTTCCCATCCTCGTCCGCCGTCCGATGAGGTACGGGAACGCTCTCGGCCGGCGAGACCAGCCTCTTCGTCAGGTGACGTGGGTAGGTCGCCAACTCCTTGACGGTGCGGGCGACCTTCCAACCTGCTCCCGCGTAGATGGCGGCCAGCTCGGCCTGGCTCCTGCGAACGTTGTACTGCGCCGCCATCAGCTCACGAGGCTCATCAGGCTCGGGCCGCTCGAGGTCCTCGGTCGTCAGGGTGACCGGCCGCTTGCGCAACAACACCGAGCCTTGTCCATTCCGGCCGAGACGTCCGAAGCCATAGGGCCGCAGCTCGACCACCTCGAAGGCCCGACCCCAATGTGCCCTGATCCACCAGGGCGAGTGGTGCACGAATGGTCCGCCGCGGTCCCACCCTTGTCCGGGATTGATCATGTTCATGCCGACTCGGTCGTCGAGCCAGGGCTCAGCGTTGCGCCCATCCGGCACGCCCTCGCCCATGAAGGTGACGAGCAGCAAGCCGCTGTCGACCAGGACACGGTGCAACTCGAGGAGCCAAGCGCTCCACTGATCGGTGATGTGGGGGAACACCGAGACCGCCCAGATCAGATCGAAGGATCCGTCCGGCTGATCGAGCGGCGGCACGTGACGGTTGCGGAATGCGTGCAAAGGAGGGCACAGCGCCTGCTGCATCCAGTCGACGCTTGGCTCGTGGATGTCGCATCCCCAGAACTCGGCAGATGCTGCTTCCGCTCGAAAGTGGCGGAGGACGCGTCCGGCCCCACAGCCGAAGTCAAGGACTCTCGTGCCCTCGAAGGACCAGTCAGGAGGCAGGGCGTCGCGTATGGCCCGACTTATGTCCAGTCCGCGGATCACGTAGAAGTGGTCGGGTCGCCGGGCCCACCGAGGGCAGCCGACCCGCCAGGCGAGCCGACGCGGTGGCACCGGAAGGCCGTCGTAGGCCAGGTAGACCGACTTGGGTTTGACGCCGCGGCGGACGTCCCAGGGGAGGATCGGGCGGCGTCCAACTCCCACTAGAGTCAGATTCTATCGCCGGCCTCAGTGGCGAAGGACGATCTTTCCCAGCTGGGCGCCGGCCTCGAGGCGGGCCAGGGCCTCGGGGAAGCGGTCGAGCGGCAGGGTGGAGTCGACCGGGACGGGCAGCCCGCCGGCCACCAGGGCCGTCACCTCGTCGAACTCGGCGTAGGAGCCCATGGTCGAGCCGATCAGCTCGTGCTGTCGGAAGAACAAGCGGGGCAGGCTCAGCTGGACGGTGGGCCCGGCGGTGCCGCCGCAGGTGACCAGCCGACCCCCCGGGGTGAGAGCCCGAAGGCTCTTGTCCCAGGTGGGCTGGCCCACGTTCTCGAGCACCACGTCGGCCTGCACCGGCCACCGGTCGTCGGCCGAGTCGTAGGCCTCGGCCGCACCCCGCTCCAGGGCCTGGGCCCGCTTGGCCGGATCGCGGCTGGTGACCACCACCCGGGCGCCCAGGTGGAGGCCGAGGAGCAGGCCGAAGCTGGAGACGCCCCCGCCGACGCCCACCACGAGCAGGGTCTCCCCGGCGGTCAGGTGGGCGCGGCGCAGCATGCGCCAGGCGGTGAGGCCGCACAGCCCGTAGGCCGCGCCCTCCTCCCAGCTGCGTCCTGGGGGGCGGGGCCGCACCTGGCGGGCCGGTACCACCACCAGCTCGGCATGGGCACCCCACCGGTGCTCGCCCAGGATCCCGAACGACCCGCACAGCGGCGACAGGCCGCCCAGGCACCGGGCGCACCGACCGCAGGCCAGCGCCGGGTTCAGCACGACCTCATCGCCCTCGGCAACCCCCAGGGCTCCGGGCCCCACGGCCTCGACCACGCCGGCCCCGTCGGCCCCGGGAACGTGCGGCAGGTGGGGCTTGGGCCGCCCCCGGGCCACCCACAGGTCCATGTGGTTGATGGCCGAAGCGACCAGGCGCACCCGCACCTCGTCGGGCCCCGGCTCGGGGTCCTCGACGACGCCGAGGCGGTAGCGCCCCGGCGACTCGTCCAGGATCCACGCCCGCATGATCCGCCACCCTACGAGCGCGGAAGTCTGCAAACTGGCGCGCCAGAAGACCATGTTCTGGCGCGGCTAGCTGGCGCGTCAGTCCCCCTGGACCGCTCCTCAGACGACGACTCGCAGCGCGTCGGGGACGCAGCGGAAGGCGAACGTGCGGCCGGTGCTGATCCGCTCGCCGTCGAGCCACACCCCGAGGGGCCGGTCGAGCTCGACGGCCTCGGCCTTCACCCGGCGGGCCACGATGGCGGGGTGGGGCAGGTGGCTGCCGGTGGCCAGGCGGGCGTGGACCTTGCGCAGGTCGCCGAGGGGCAGCCGAGCATCCAGCAGGTCGAGGCGGCCGTCGTTCGGGTGGCCCCGGGGCCACAGGTTCCAGTCCCCGAGCCACTGGGCGTTCCCGACCGCCAGGGTGCGGGACCACCACCGGTTGCGGACGATGCACGTGCTCACGAACAGGTGCAGGCGGCCGTCGACGAGGACCTGGCCCAGGTCGACCGGGAAGGCGATGTCGAGGGCGCCCGTGCCCCCGAGGGTGCGGGCCAGGTCACCGCTGGCCAGGCCGAGGACCGGGTAGGGGCGCCCCTGGCGGCGGGCGTCCTCGACGGCTTGGCGGGCCTCAGCGTCGCCAGCGCAGCGCACGCCGTCGGCCGGCAGGATGGCTCCCGGTTCGCCGTAGGCCGACCCCTTCGAGATGGTCAAGGGCGGCGGCCTCAGCTGGCGGCGGCCTCGGTGGTGACCACCGAGGAGGCGGCGACCACGCCACGGAACAGGGCGTCGGCCGCGGCCCGGCACGCCGCCGCGGTGGCCGGGACCGGGGCGGCCTCGCCCAGCTGGCGCAGCAGGTCGATCAGCTGCTTGACGTTGCGGACGAAGTCGCCGCCGGACAGCTCGCGGTCTTCGAGGAGGCGCTCGAGGTCGCGTCCGGCGGCCCACTGGTGGGCGTAGCCCGAGAACCCGGCGTCGGGCAGGCGGGTGTGGGGCAGGCCGGCCTCGTCCTCGGCCTGCACCAGCTCGCGGGCGATGCCCTGCACCTGGTCCCACCGCTCCTTCAGCAGCCGGCTGGGCAGCCAGGGCGTGGGCTGGTCCTGGCCGCGAGCCTCGAAGGTGAAGCACGAGGCGAGGGCGGCGGCGCTCGGCGGGTCGAGGCCGTCGAACAGCCCGGAGTGGAGGCACTCGGCCACCAGTAGGTCGGCCTCGTGGTACAGCCGGCCCAGCCGTGCACCGTTCTCGGTCAGGGACCACCCCTCGACGTAGCCCCACGCCGTCAGCACCCGCAGGACCCGGTCGAACTGGCGGGCCAGGCTCTCGCTGCGGCCCTTCACCTTGCCCTGGAGGCGCTCGACCTCGCGGGCCAGCCGGTCGGCCCGGTCGGCGGCGCGCAGGTGGCGGCGCAGGTCGCCGCAGGTGGCCACCGGGTCGGCGGCGGCCTCCTCGGCCTGGCGCATGGCCTCGGCGCCCCGGCTGCGGCTGCGGCGGGTGGCGGCCGCTCCCACCGAGGCCCGCGAGGTGGGCACCACGTCCACCCCGGAGAGGGCGACGACGGCCCGGGCCCGGAACGCCTTGTCGTCCGGCAGGTAGGGCCGGGGCAGCTCGACCCGCCCGAGAAGCCGGGGTGGCCCCGGGAAGTCGCGGGTGGCCAGCAGCAGCTTGCGGCTCTCGGAGGTGAGGACGCCCAGCCGTACCTCGCCGCCCTTGCGGCGGGCTGAGGACACCACCACGGCCCGGGCCCCGCTGCCCGGCAGCACGACCACGTCGCCCGGCTTCACCTTCTCCAGGGCGTGCTGCACGGCCTGGCGGTCGCTCGGGCGGTGGCGGGTGGTCTCCTCGGCCGAGCGCACCAGGCTGCGGTAGTGCTCGAGGTCACCGAGGTGACAGGTGGCCTCGGCCCGAGCCTCGGCCAGGGACTCCTGGGCCCGGCCCAGCTGGGTCTCCAGGCGCACCACGTCGCTGTCGGCCCGGTACTGGGCGAACGAAAGGTTGAGAAGGTGGTGGGCCTGGTCGGGCGGGTAGCGCCGCACCAGGTTGCAGGCCATGTTGAAGGTGGGCCGGAAGCTGGACGACAGGGCGTAGGTGCGGGTGGAGGCCAGGCCGGCCACCTGGTCGAAGGGCACGAACGGCGACCACAGCACCACGGCGTAGCCGACCTCGTCGATCCCCCGGCGCCCGGCCCGGCCGGTGAGCTGGGTGTACTCGCCGGGCGTGAGGGGCTCGTGGCGCTCCCCCGTGAACTTGGTGAGCTTCTCGATCACCACCGACCGCGCCGGCATGTTGATCCCGAGTGACAGCGTCTCGGTGGCGAAGACCACCTTCACCAGTCCCCGCGCGAAGCAGTGCTCCACCGCCTCCTTGAAGGGGGGCACCATGCCGGCGTGGTGGGCGGCCAGGCCCTGCTCGAGCCCGCTCAGCCACTCGCCGTAGCGCAGAACCCGCAGGTCGGCGTCGCTCAGGTGCTCGACGTGGGCCTCGGCCAGGGCTCGGATCAGCGACCGCTCCTCGGGGGTGGTGAGGCGGACGCCCTCGCGCAGGCAAAAGGCCACGGCCTCGTCGCAGGCCTTGCGCGAGAAGATGAAGCAGATGGCCGGAAGCATGTCCTCCTCGCCCAGCCGGTCGACCACCTCGGCCCGCCGGGGGGTCACCAGCCGCCCCCGCCGGGTGGGCGGGCCGCGGTGGCGGGAGCCGGAGGCCAGTTGGGCCGAGTCGAGGGCGCTGGCCTCGGGGTTGGGCCGTCCCTCGACCAGGGTGGGGAGCAGCAGCGGCTGGCCGCCGGCCCGGTCGCCGATCATGTAGAGGTTGTGCAGCTCGACCGGGCGGCGCTCCTCGATCACCGCCTCGGTGGCGCCCCGCACGGTAGCCATCCAGTCGGCCACCTCCTCGGCGTTGGAGACCGTGGCGCTGAGGGCCACCAGGGACACCGAGTGGGAGAGATGGATGATGACCTCCTCCCACACCGGCCCCCGGTAGGGGTTCTGCAGGTAGTGGACCTCGTCGAGGACCACGTAACGCAGGTCGATCAGGCTGGACGACCCGGCGTAGACCATGTTGCGCAGCACCTCGGTGGTCATCACAACCACCGGGGCCTCGCCGTTGATGGCGTTGTCCCCGGTCAGCAGGCCGACCCGGCCGTGGCCGTGGCGGCGCACCAGGTCGCCGTACTTCTGGTTCGAGAGCGCCTTCAGCGGCGTGGTGTAGAAGGCCTTCTGCCCGTTGGCCAGGGCCCGGGCGATGGCGTACTCAGCCACCACCGTCTTGCCCGACCCGGTGGGAGCGGCGACCAGCACCGAGCGGCCGGCGTCGAGAGCGTCCATGGCCCGCACCTGGAAGGGGTCGGGCTCAAAGCCCAGGGACGCGACGAAATCGTCCCGTACTTCCATGTCGCAGAGTCTCCCACGCCGCCCGGGGAACCTCAGGCATGGGCAAGGTGACTTACTTTCCGAGCAGCTTCCCGATGCCGATGGAGCCGAAGTAGAACAGGGTCATCGGCAGGGCCATGCCGAGCAGCGAGTACGGGTCCTGGCTCGGGGTGATCACCGCCGCCACCACGAAGATCCCGACGATCGACATGCGCCACCACCCGAGGAGCTTGCGGGGGGTGAGGACGTTGGCCACCTGGAGGAAGACCAGCACCACCGGGAACTCAAAGGCCACGCCGAAGGCCAGCATGATGAGGGTGTAGAGGCTGATGTAGCGGGCCGGTCCGAAGAGGGTCTCCACCTCGTCACCGCTGACCGAGATCAGGAACGACAGCGCCTGAGGGAAGGTGAGCACGGCGATGAGCGCCCCGAGGGCGAACAGCAGGACCGAGCTGACGATGAAGGGGATGGCGTACTTCTTCTCCTTCGGGTGCAGCCCTGGGGTGATGAACCGCCACACCTGCCACAGCACGATCGGCAGGGCGAGGGCCAACCCGACGTAGGCGCTGACCTTGAACCTGGTGGTCACGCCCTCCAGGGGGTCGGTGATCACGAAGTTGCAGTTCCCGGCCAAGGAGTCGGGGGCCAGGCCCTTGGCCTGCTTGAGGTCGCAGTAGGGCGCCTGCAGGAAGGCGAGGATCCGGTTGTAGAGGAAGAAGCCGATGACGCCGCCGAGGGCGACGGCGATGGTCGAGATCATCACCCGGCGCCGCAGCTCGGCCAGGTGGTCGACCAGCGTCATGCGGATCAGCCCGTCCTCGCCCCGCTCGGGCTGGCGCCGCTTGCGCAGCATCTTGAGGGCCATCGGTTAGTTGAGGCTCGGGTCGGCCGGCGGCACAGCCTGTGAGGGGGCGGTCTGGTGGCCCGGGAGGGGCACGTCGGCGGCGAGCGGTGCCGCACCATCGGCCGGGGCCGGCTCGGAGGAGACCTCGGCCGCCGACGCCGTGGTGGAGGCGTCCGCGTCGACCGTGGCCCCCGCCTCGGCGGTGGTGAAGGTGCTGGTGAAGGCGTCGGTGGCCCCCGTGAACGTCTCGTTCGCCGGCCGCATCACCTCGTCAACCACCCCCTGCATCTCGGACTGGAGGGAACCGGTGAGGCGGCGCAGCTCGCCCACCCACCGCCCCAGTGTGCGGGCCGCCTGGGGGAGGCGGTCCGGGCCGAGGACCAGCAGGGCCAGCACCAGGATGACCAGGACCTCCGGCGCGCCGATGCTGCCCACGAGATCGGAGGGTACCTGCCGGCCCGACCTACAGCCGGGTACGGGCCGGCTCCCGGGCCCTGTGGGTGGACCTCCCGGCAGCTCAGCGGACGTTCAGGACCTGAGCGAACCAGTCGGGCTGCTCGAGCAGGTCGTGGAGGTCGAGGAGGTCGTCCCAGCTGAACGCCGCACCCCGCTTGGGCTCGTGCAGCTCGGCCGGCAGGCGCCACAGGCGCAGACGCACCCCCGAGGAGACGAGGAGGTCGACGATGTGCGGCTCGGCCTGCTTCGACACTGCCAGCCGGCAGCTCGGGCACCGGAAGCTGTAGCTGCCCTGGTTGGTGTCGCAGCACACCTGCACGCAGAGGTCACGGGTGGTCAGCGCCACGTCTGCGCAGGTGGGGCAGGTCGCTCGGATGGTGGCCACTGCATCCCCTCTTCGGCAGTCGACCCGGTCCGGTTGAGGTCGCCGGGGAGAGTGAACCGGACACCGTGCCTGACGCACATAGGTCAAACGACCCCATTGCAAACCGGGGGCCGGTCTCGCGACGGTGCGCCGGGTCTGCCAGCATCGGGCTCGTGGCCGAGGCCCTGCGCTCACCGCCGTTGCTGTTCGCCCACCGAGGAGCGAGCGCCGAGGCCCCCGAGAACACCCTCGACGCGTTCCGCCTGGCCGTGCAGCTCGGGGCCACCGGGCTGGAGACCGACGTCTGGCTCTCGGCCGACGCCGTGGCTGTGCTCGATCACGACGGCACCATCCGCTCCGGCCTGCGCCGCAGGCCGATCGCCCAGCTGCGGGCCGCCGACCTGCCCCCCACCGTCCCCACCCTGGCCCAGCTCTACGAAGCCGTGGGCTGTGACCTGGACCTGAGCGTTGACGTGAAGGAACCGGCGGCTGCCCCCGCCGTGATCGCCGCGGCTCGCCGGGCCGGCGGTGAGGAGGCCGTGGGCCGGCTGTGGCTTTGCTCTCCCGACTGGCGCGTCGTCGCCTCCTGGCGCCAGCTGTCGCCGGCGGTCCGCCTGGTCGACTCGACCCGGCTGCGCAAGGTCCGGGAGGGGGTCGAGAAGCGGGCCTCCCTCCTGGCCGCCGCCGGGATCGACGCCCTCAACATGCACCACAGCGACTGGTCACCGGGCCTCACCACCCTGGTCCACCGCTTCGGTCTGCACGCCTTTGCCTGGGACTGCCAGTTCGACCGGGTGGTGGCCAAGATGCTGGTGGTCGGCATCGACGGCCTCTACAGCGACCACGTCGAGGAGATGGCGGCGGCGGTGGCCGCCTGGACCCGCTGACGGCGGCCATCAGGCCGCCCGCCCTGCCGCGGCGGGCTGAGCCGCGACGGGCTGAGCCGCGACAGTGCCCGCATTTCAGCGAACACAGAGCGGGCGCCGGCTGCATCATCCCGGCGTGCCCGGCGAGGCTGGACACGGTGGTCGGGTGAGTCGCCGCTGAGCCTTCCGGGCTGGTGCAGACGGGTGGTCAGCTTTCGCAGGTGAAGCGCCGCTCGGCGGTGCAGATGTCCTGGCCGGCGGCGCCGGTGGTGGTGTCGGTGCCGGCGCTGCCGTTGAGGATGTCGTCGCCGGCGCCGCCGTAGATGGTGTCGTTGCCGGAGTTGCCTTCGATGATGTCGTTGCCGGCCCCGCCGAAGATGGTGTCGTTGCCGGCCCCGCCGTTGATGATGTCGCTCCCGTCCAGGCCGAAGATGATGTCGCTCCCGCCCTTGCCATCGATGGTGTCGCTGAACCTGGAGCCGCAGATCACGTCGTTCCCCTGGGTGCCGTTGATCGTGTCAGGGGTCTTGGTGGCGGACTGGAATTCGATGGTGCAGGTAGGGGTGGTGACGGTGAAGCTGGACGTGTTGTCCGCCGCCTCCGGGTCAACCTGGTCCGAGGATACCTTGGCAGTGTCAGTGAGGGCCGTCTGGGGTCCGACGTCGGCGCCGACCCTGGCCACGACGGTGATGACCTTGGTAGAGCCGACGGGCAGGGCCGCACGGTGCAGGACACCTGGGGGCTGTTGGCACTGGCGGCGCAGGTGAACCCGCCGCCGCCGGGGGTGCCCACCACGGTCAGCCCGACCGGCAGGGCATCGGTGACGACCACGCTCGTGGCAGGGGGAGGGACCGGCGTTGGTCACCGTCAGGGTGCATGTCACCTGAGCGCCCGGCACCACCGTGGTCGGGCTGCACGACTTCGCCACCGCGACGTCAGTGAGCGGCGTGATGGCGATGGCTGCTATTGCGGAGGTCAGTACGCTCCTGACCTCGCCGTCGAGGCCGGGGAGGTTTCCGCCCTGAAGCTCGGCCAGGACTTCGTCACTGCGCTCGCGCACCGACGGATCCTGAGGATCGACTACTTGCACCGTGCCGGTGGACGTCGCTAGCTCTAGGCCCGCACCGTTGAGCGCGGTTACGACTACGTCGTGGCTGCCGACAGACAACCCGTCGGTGGGCACCCGGACGCGTTGCGTCGCGCCACCCGCAAGCCCGTCGACCTCGGTGGGCCTGTTGATGGAGGTGCTCCCACCGGTGACCTGGACGCGCACGACGTAGTCGGCGGCGGCAGCGCCGATGTTCGTCAGGTCGGCCATCACGGACTGGCCCGGCACGCCAAAGACGACAGTCTCCTGGCCCACGAAGCGCACCGTCGCGTCACCGTCGGCAGCGAAGCCGGCCTCTCGGAAGTCGTCGGCCGTCGGCTCGTCGGCCTCGGTGGCCGTCGCCGGCGGGTCCTGGTCGTGCGGGTCGCTCGCCCCGAAGGCCCCGACTGCGCCTCCGTCGAACCTGATCAGGTCGTAGTCGTCGGCGCCGCCGAGGACCGTCGTCCCGTTCTCGAAGGTGGCGCACCCGCCGCCGCCGCAGTCGTTGATGTCGGCCGCCACGGTGCCCGCGTCGATCCTCCCATTGCAGTCCCAGTCGATGTTGCCGCCATCAGCGACTTCGCGCTGGGAGTGGTCGGGGCAGTAGTAGCTGACCCCGACCGTTCGGCGTGTCCAACCCGGCCGACTCCGACAGCGCCGCCTCGTTGAGGTTCGGGAGGGCGGCTTGGGAGTAGTCGATCCCGGTGGGCTCGACGTTGCCCTCCAACTGCCAGGTGTAGTTCATGATGCTCTCGTAGTTGGGCTTCCATCGCTGATCGACGCCAGGGTCAGCGCCTCCGTGGTGCAGATTCAGCGTGTGGCCAAGCTCGTGGATGAACGTGCCGGCCTCCTGCCGCCGACTGAAACCCGCGCCCCAGCTCTCGCGCCCGTCGGTGACGAGGAAGGCGTCGCCGGGGATCCCGCGAGCGATGCCCGAGCTCCCGCTGCCCCCGTAGGTGTCTGCGTAGAGGGCGTAGTGGAAGATGTCGCGCCGGGCCGCCTCGAAGTTAGCCGCCTGGAGATCGTTGAACTCGCCCCACTCGTAGTCACCGCTGGAGTCGAACGAGCCCAGGTTCGTGTCGTAGGCCACGGCGTTGGCCCGGCTGCGGCTGCCCCACGTGCCGGAGCTCCCGGGGCCCATCAGCGAAGTCGGTCCAGCGTCGATGTGCGCCCGGATACCGGTAGTCCCGTCGGGGTTGGTCACCGGGGAGCCTTGGAAGGAGTCCCGGACATCGCCGAGCGCGGCCTGGTTGGCGGCGAACGACTCGCCGCCCCAGCACAGGAACCAGACGCAGCTCTGAGACCGCTGCATCCAGTCGACCTCGAGGAACAGGTCCTTGTGGTTGGGGGTGGCTCCCATCGCCGGCAGGTCGACGTCGATGACGCCGTCGCCGTTGGCGTCGTAGCCGTTCGTCTCCCAGTCGTCGAGGAGCCCGTCGCCATCGCGTCGAGGAGCTGCGACCCGGCGGCGAACGCGACCGCCGACGACACCGTTCGGGTGGCACCGGCTGGGATCGAGACGGACCAGCTCAGCCCTGCCCCGTTGTCGATGCTCTCGGCGCACCGGCACGTATTGGGGAAAGGAGTCTGCGTGCCGATGTGGGCCCAAACAGAGGCGTAGCTGTCCTCCATATAGCGGCTGCCACCAGTAATCGGGTTCCACTGCTCGACGCGCCCGCTCGACGAGGTGCAAGCCACGCTCGCCTCAGTGACGAGGCCCGTACCGAAGTCCGAGTTACCGAGGTAACAGTCACCCGCACGGTAGACGATGGCGTCGACCGGGCTGCCGCCGGCGTTCGTGATGTCGACCCTGGTGATGAAGCTCTCTTGGCCGACCACGTAGGTGTCGATCTGCGTGAGACGCAGCCCGCTACCACCGAGCTCGACGACCGTGACGATCCGGTGCGGGTCGGCGGCCGTGCCCGCCCCGGTCGGCCCATTCTGGCTAACAGCCGTGTAAGGCGTGCGGGGCGCGGCGGAGCCACCAGCGGGGATTGTTGGGGCCGAACAGCGTTCCGCCCGCCGCAACGAGCGTGCCGCACGCTGTGCCGCCGTAAAACTCAGGATCGGTGTCGTCGACGTGGTTGACTGCACAGTTGAGATCGGACGTCGTCTGGATGCGGGCGAGCGGCCCAGCCGACACGATGATCCCGTCGTTAGCGGCCGCCACCGCGCCATCCGCCTCCGTCAGCGAGGTCAACCAAACGCCCTGCGCCACCACGAGCGCCAGGCACAGCGTGCCAAGCCACCGCCGTCTGCAACTGCCGACCGCCATCAGATCCGCCCGTCCTCGAAGTCGGGGGTCGCTAACATCGGACTGCTCCAGCGTCAACGGCGAGCGAGCCGCCTGTGCGACACTGCGACTGATACGACTACAGCACTATGGAGTCGAATGGCCGAGCGACACCCGACCCACCGCAAGCGGCTCAGAAACTCGGCGAGCCATTTCGGTGTGCTCGCGCTCCTGCTCACAGCCTGCAGCGCGGGATCCAACAGCCCGCATCCCGCCGGGTCGACGCCAGGCGATGCCACAACGGCGAGCGGCTCGAACGTCGACGCCGTGGCCGAGCTCCTCCACGTCACGACGACTGGCGGCCGGTGCCCGCAAGGTGTCTGCAGCGTCACCGTCGACGTCTCAAGAGGCGGGGCGTGGGTGCGGCAAGAGAACGTCAAGAGGACGACCGGCACGCTCTCAAAAGCGGAGGCCGACCAGTTCGCCGCGATGATCGACGCTGAGATCTCAACGCTTGAAACGCTGCCCAGCAAGCCAACGCGGTCCTGCCCGTCAGCGAGCGACGGCCAGGATCGGATCTACCGCTTCACGAGCAGGGCGAAGCGGGCGGAGGTATCGAACTGCGACGTCAACCTGGCCGGCGGGAACGCCCTGCTAGAGCGCACCGACCAGCTGATCAAGGGGTTGCGCTGAGCCTAACGCCTGCGGGTCGGCGGGCTCAGGCACCTGACGTGCCATCAGCGGGTCCTCGTTGGCTCTGAACCCTTCGCCCCGATCGTCACCGCGTGGTCGCCGATCACAGGCCAACCTGGGCTGCGGCGTTGCCCAGGGACGCAACGGGCGCTCAGCCGGGTCGGCTCGGAGGCGGGTGGAACTATGAACCGGCGGGCGTCGCCAACGCGCTCGAGGTACACCTTGGCGTGCAACCGGGGGTGCGGCGAACCTTCCTCGTATCAGGTTGCTCAGAGGAGGCGGAAGGAGCCCAGGGGCCAGATCTTCACGAAGGCCCGGCCGACGATCCTGTCCTGGTCGACGGGGCCGAAGACACGGCTGTCGCTCGAGTTCGTGCGGTTGTCTCCCATCACGAACACCTGGTGCTCCGGGATGGTGCGCCGGGCCACGGGGCCGCCCAGGCTGGAGGAGGCGCGGAACGGCTCATCCACCGGCTGGTCGTTGACGTAGAGGACGTCGCCCCGGGACTCGATGGTGTCCCCCTCAACGGCCACGACCCGCTTGATGAGGTCGCGGATGCTGCCGGCCTCGTCCGGCAGCCGCTCGAAGACGACCACGTCGCCCCGGTTCACGTCGTGCAGGCGATAGCTGAGCTTGTACACCCGCCCCGGGTGGTGGACCTTGTGGGTGGGCACCATCGACGGGCTGGGGATGAAGAAGGCCTGGAACAGGAACGTCTTCACCACAAAGGCGACGAGCAGGGCGCCACCGAGGATGACCACCCACTCGACCAGGTTGCGGGAGGCCGAGGGCCGCTTGCGCGCTTCAGCGGGAGCGTCGGGTGCCTCGGGGGTGGCCATCACGAGCGCCGAGGCTACCGGTAGCGCTGGAGCAGCCTGGTGGCGGTCACCGCGCCCAGGTCCACCAGCTCGGGAGGGCCGTCGACCACGGTGGCGAGCGGTCCGAGCCGCACGAGCAGCCGGGCCAGCCAGCCCGGCTCGCTGACGGGCAGGTGGATGCGCAGGCGCCCCCCGCCCAGCTCCTCGACACCGTCGACGGGGTGGGAGCCGGCCACCCAGGCCGCCGCCGGGTCGAGGTCGAGGACGACCACCGGGTCGCCCGGTCGCCGGGTGTAGGCCTCGGTCGGGCCAAGCTCGGCGGGCCGCTCGAAGGGCTGATCGGTGACCCGGGCCGAGCGGACCCGGTCGACCCGGAAGTGCCGAGGCTCCTCGGCCTGGTGGTCGAGGCCCCGCAGGTACCACGACCCGCCGGAGGAGAAGAGCAGCCACGGGTCGACCAGGCGGGTCGTGAAGCGGTCCGAGCCGAAGCTGTAGTAGGCCAGCTCGACCTGGCGGCCGGCCGCCGAGGCCGTCTGCAGGTCGGCCAGCACGCCCCGGTCGGCCTCGCCCAGCTCCACCTCGACCCCCTCCCCCGGCTCGGCGCCCACGGCCACCGCCACCTTGTCGAGAGCCCGGGCCAGCGGGCCCGCAAGATCGGTGCCGGGCACCGAGAGCAGGGCCCGGGCCGTGGCCATCAGCACCAGGCCCTGAGCCGGGGTGAGGCGTAGGGGGCGCCGGAACCAGTCGGCGTAGGAGATGTGGACCTGGCCGTCCTCCAGCCACGCCTCGACGAGGGCGTCGGGGGTGAAGGGGTGGACCCCGCAGACGAAGAGAAGCTCGAGGTCGGCCCGCAGCTCGTCCTCGGTGCAGCCGAAGCGGGCGCACACCTCCTCGACGTCGGCCCCGCCCCGGGCCGCCACCCACGGCACCAGGGCCAGGAGGCGGCGGAGGCGGTCGTCGGCCGAGGTGCGTCGCGTCATCGGGCCGTCGCCTCGAGCCAGGCGACGACGTCGGCACGGGCCTCGGGCGGGCCGAGCACCTCGGCGTGGTCGAGGAGGGTGAGGGCGAACGACCGGAACGCCTCGGTGTTGGCCACCGGCACCGACAGCACGACCGACCCGTCCGACCGCTGGTCCTCGACGGCGAAGGCCCCCGTGGCCCGCACCAGCTCGGCCTGGTCGGCATCGACCCACAGCCGGGCCTCATAGCGCACCTCGTCGCCCAGCAACCAGGGCGGCGGCGGGACGGCGGGCCCCGCATCGGCCGGCCGGGAAAAGGCCCCAGCAGCGCCGACCGGGCTGACCGGCCCCTCGATGCGGTCGACCCGGAACAGCCGCTGGGCGGCGCGCGAGCGGTCGAGGCCCTGCAGGTACCAGTGGCCCCGCTGGCACGACAGCTGCCACGGCTCGACCTCCCGGGGCTCGGTCTTGTAGCCGAAGCAGACCAGCTGGCGGGCGTTGACCGCCGCCCACAGCGTCGCCAGGTGCTCGGAGCCGGGCAGGCGGGCGGTGGAGCCGGAGGGGGCGGTGATACGCTCGGCCGCCCCGCCCGTCAGCTTCCACAGGGACTCGGCCGGCGAGCCCTCGGGCAGGTCGAGCTCGACGGTGGCCAGCGCCAGGTGCAGGGCTGCCGCCTCCTCGTTGGTGAGGCCCGGGTCGGGCAGCTCGTACGCCTCGCGCTGCACCCGGTAGGCGGGCACCTGGCCGTCGACGACCTCGACCGGAACGCCCATCCGGGCCAGAGCCTCGATGTCCCGGCTGAAGGCCCGGCGGGCGGCGACGTCGTCCTCGGGATAGAGGGGCACCAGGCGCTGCAGCTCGACCCGCGCCTTGGGGTCCCGGGCTTCGAGGAGGGCGGCCAGAAGGTCGAGCAACCGCTCCAGCTTGCGATCCTGCTCGGTGCCCATCAGGGACGGGAGGCTACGGCCAGCCGACCGGCCACCGTGCCCGCCGCCGCGCTCCACCGGAAGAAGGCGGGGTCCAGGGCGGCCGATCGTCCCATGGTGGTGACGGCCATCCCGGCGGCTCGCAGGAGGGCGTCGACGTCGGGAACATCCTCCACCGTGCACAGGTCGTGGACGGCCAGGCCGGGGGGCAGCGGGTCGGGCCGCTCCCCGGCCGGCATCGGCACCAGCGCCCGGTGGTGCGCCGACCGCAGGGCGGCGGTGACGTGGTGGCTGACGCCCCGGTGGCGAGGCCGTGGGTCGGCTTCGGAGAAGCGGACGGCCAGGACGGGGCGGCCCCCGGCCTGGGCGGCGGCGTCGATCGCCGTGGCCACGGTCAGGCCGCTGAACCCCCGGCTGGTGCCGGTGCCGACCACCCCGGGGCCGGGGGCCACCACGATCGCCGACGCCTCGGCGCAGGCCACCGCCACATCCAGCCCCGAACCGAGGTTCACTGCCTCGTGGTCGCCGCCAAAGGCGTGGCCCGCGGTCACCGTGGCCGCCAGCAGACCGGTGTCGGCCAGGGCGGCCACCAGGTCAGAGAGGGCCAGGGGAAGGGCGCCCGCGTCGGTCATCACGAACACCAGGCGCCGACCCGGGGCGGCGGCGGCGAAAGCCGCAGCCACGCACGGCAGCTGGCTGTGCAGGAAGCAGGCCACCACCGGGCGGCCGCCAAGGTCGGGCGGCGGGGTGTAGCCCGGCTCCTCCTCGGCGGCGCCAGTGTCAACCTGGAGGCTGGTGTAGCGGAGCTTCATCACATGGCCGGGACCGTCCCGGTGCCACTCCCGGCGGGAGAGGTTCCAGTGCACCACGTGCCAACCCCCCGTGCCGAGCCCGAGCAAGACCGCCGTGGTGTTCACCACCACCTCATCGCCCTCGGCCACCGGTCCCACCAGCTCGGTGAGGACGTAGGCCGGTTCGGGGGCGGGGCCGCCGAGGTCGACCTCGACCCGCTGGAGGCCGTGTCGCGCCGTCTGGAGCCGGGTGACCCGGCCGGTGGAGAAGCTGGGCATCCCCGGCTCAGATCAGAGCCGGGCGATGAGCTTGCGGACCCGTTCGTCCTCGGACTTGAAGGGATCCTTGCACAGCACCGTCGCCTGGGTCTGGTCGTTCAGCTTGAGGTGGACCCAGTCGACGGTGAAGTCGCGCCGCTTCTCCTTGGCCCGCCTGATGAACTCGCCCCGCAGCTTGGCTCGCGTGGTCTGGGGCGGCTCGTCCATGGCCCTTTCGATCTGGGCGTCGGTGCAGGTCCGCTCGACCATCCCCCGGCTCTGCAGGCGGTAGAACAGCCCCCGCTCGCGGCTGACGTCGTGGTACTGCAGGTCGAGGAGGGCCACCTTGGGATGGCTGAGCGACAGATCGTGCTTGGCCCGGTAGCTCTCGATCAGGTTGTGCTTGATGACCCAGTCGCACTCCCGGTCCAGCTTCCAGGGGTCGTTCTCGAGCTGGGTCATGCAGTGCTCCCACATGCCGAGCGCCTTGTCCTCCTGGGGTGGGAACCCCTTCTGATCGCGATAGCGCAGCGCCCGGTGGAGATACTCCGACTGGATGTCGATGGCTGACAGCTCCCGACCGTTGGTCAGGCGCACCTTGCGCTTGCAGGTGACATCGTGGCTGATCTCGCGGATGGCCCTGATCGGGTTGTCGAGGCTCATGTCCCGCAGCACCACACCCGGGTCCTCGAGCATGCGCAGCAGGATGGCCGTGGCCCCCACCTTCAAGAAGGTGGCGTACTCGCTCATGTTGGAGTCGCCCACGATCACGTGCAGCCGGCGGAACCGCTCGGCGTCGGCGTGGGGCTCGTCGCGGGTGTTGATGATGGGTCGGCTGCGGGTGGTGGCCGAGCTGACACCCTCCCAGATGTGCTCGGCCCGCTGGCTGATGCAGTACATCGGCCCCCGGGCCGTCTGCAGCATCTTGCCGGCGCCTGCATAGATCTGGCGACTGACCAGGAACGGGATCAGGTGGTCCTGGTAGTGGGAGAAGTCGTCGCGCCGGCTGGTGAGGTAGTTCTCGTGGCAGCCGTAGGAGTTGCCGGCCGAGTCGGTGTTGTTCTTGAACAGGTAGATGACGCCGCGGATCCCCTCCTCGCGCAGGCGCTGCTCGGCCGAGGCGACCAGGCGGTCGAGGATCCACTCGCCGGCCTTGTCGTGCACCACCAG
>JBBPYZ010000173.1:0-17441 GCA_038199465.1 Acidimicrobiales bacterium
CCGCAGCAGGCTGTACCAGGCGAGGTCGGGGCCGACGGTGGCGGCGAGGACGCCGGCCAACAGCTCCTCGGCGGCCAGGGACTTCGACCACTGGTGGTTGACCGCCGCCCCCCGCCAGTCCCGGGTGGCCTCTGACGCCGACCGCTCGTTCGACATCACCACCCGGTCGCACCCGGCCCGCACGGCCGCCAGGCACAGCACCAGGCTGACCACCGCCGTCACCGGCACGTGGCCGTTGCGGGCTCCCCGCCGGTTCAGCTCGAGCAGCAGAGGGTCGAGGGCCCGCCCCACGTGCACGGCCTCACTCCCGGCCCGCGCCAGGACGGCGTCGATGACCGGGAAGCGGCGGACGCTGGCCAGCAGGGGCTCCTCGCCGGCCGACTGCAGGGCCTCGATGGTGACGCACGAGTCCTTGCCGCCGCCCACGGGGATCAGGCTGCGACGGGCCAGCCCCAGCGGGCTGCCGGGCCGGTCCACCCGCCCCGCCGCCTCGATCACCGGGCCGGTGGGGTCGAGCCCGTTGACGAGGTACAGCTCACCCAGCCCCGGCCCGAGGAGGCCGGCCAGCAGGCGCCGCTCGGCGGGGGACAGGCCGCCGGTGACGGCCACGCCGGGTGGGGTGGCCGCCTTGTAGTACGAGGGCGCTGCCGCCAGCCAGAGAAGGCGGACCAGCGCCTCGTCGGCGGCCGTGGCCTGTCCTGGCGGCAGCTTCACGACCTCGGTGAGGGCCAGATCGTCGAGGGCGTAGGACAGCCGAACGGTGCCTGTGGCCTCGTCGAGGTCGCAGTCGGTGAGGGAGAACACCTCGACCCGCTCGGGCTCGAACACCTCGGGGAGGCCCACGGCGGGCCGACCCTACCGGTGCACCCGGGCTCAGACGGTGGGGCCGCCGCCTCCCCCGCCGCCGCCGCACGCACAGGCCCCACCGGCCGTCACGGCGATGGCCCCCCATGGCTCGAGCTCGAAGGGGAAGCGCACCGGCTCGGCCGTGGCCATCCGCACCCCCACCAGCTCGGAGGGGCCGACCCGGGTGAAGGCCCACCGACCCTGGGCGTCGGTGGCCATCGGGGGCGGGCCCGTTTCGGGCGGCAGGTCGACCTGCACGTCCTTCACCTCGCCGCTGGTCAGATCGAGAACGTACAGGTGCCGGGGCCCGAGCGTGCCGGCCGAGCGCGGGTCGGCCCCCCCTCCGGCCTGGCGGGCCACGAAGAGCACGGCGCCGCTGGCCACCGCCGCCGCGCTGGCCTCGGGCTGCAGGCCGGCGGGCCGCGGCCAGCTGCGGTCGCCGGCCGGCCCGGCGACGAGCACCGTGCAGGTGACCGGGCAGTCGGCGTCGGCCAGCACCACAGCCCGTAGACCGTCGGCGCCGAGGAAGGTGCCGTTGGGGGCCAGGGTGCGGGTGGTCGAGCCACGCACGGCGTCGACCACGTCGATGCGGCCCGAACGCTCGACCGGGGTGACGATCAGGCCGCCGGCGCCGACGCCGGCCAGCGTGCGGCCGGGCACCACCGCCTGCACGAGCGGGGGCACGTCCTTGCCGAGGTCCACGCGCCGTACCTCCGAGACTGCCTCGGGGGCGCTGGCGTTGGCGATCCAGGCCTCGGCGGTCGTGTCGCCGGCCACCGCCCGCACCCCGGTGCCGAGCGAGCGGGGGAGGTGCTCGTTGTCGTTGAGGACATACACCGCACCTGCGTCCTGGGGGAGGGGGCCCCGCACGAGCACCATGGCGCCGTAGGCCCGGTCCAGCAGCCCCACCACCTGCAGGCCGTTGTCGAGCCGGGGGTTGGGGATGTCGGTGGGCCGGCCGCTGTCGAGGGCGATCGAGGTCAGCTTGGCCCCGCCGAGGAGCACGGCCCGGGGCAGGTCGTCGGGGGCCGGGGCCGGCACCGGCCCCTCGGCTGGGTCCTGGCCCGGGGCGGTCGTGGTGGTGGTGGCCGGCCTGCGGGTCGGGGTGGTCGCCGCCCGCCGCGTGCCGCTGTCCTGTGGGCAACCGGCGAGGAGGAGAGAGGCCACGAGGGCGAGCACGAGCAGGAGGGGCCGCCGCATCGGCCAGAGCCTGACAGCCCCGCCGGCCCAACCGGGCGCGCCGGGGCCGCCCCGCTGGCTTCGGCGGCTCAGGTGTTGCAGCCGGCGCAGGTGCCGACGAGGTCCAGGCGGTGGCTGGCGCCGGCGAAGCCCCGGCGGGAGGCGATGCGGCGCAGGATCCGCTCGAGCTCGGTCTCCAGAGCGTCGGGCACGGTGAAGTCCTCGATCACCCCGCAGCGGCTGCAGATGAGGTGGTGGTGGTGCTCGGTCAGGTCCTCGGCCAGCTCGTAGCGGGCGAACTCGTCCTGGGTCACCAGCCGACGGACGACCCCGGCCCGCTCGAGCACGCTGAGGGTCCGGTAGGCCGAGCTCTGGGCCAGGTCCTTCATGGAGACGAGCAGCTCGGGGATGCTGACCGGTCGGTCTGACCGTTCCAACTCCTCCACCACCGACCGGCGGTTGGTGGTGTAGCGCTGCCCGTCGGCCCGCAACCGGGCGAGGGCGGTCTCGTGGAGGTCGGGCATCAGGGTCAGGCTAGCCCCGGTGTCGAGAACGGCTGAGAATGAAGGTCTGGCTACCCAGAGCAAGAACGAGTATGGTTCCTGATTATAAGTGAGACGACGGCTTGAAGACCAGACCAGGAACCGTTACTGTTCCGGTTCTGCACCTCTGGAGGACACGTCCCGTGCGTCGCATCATCAGCTCGGCCGTCCTCGCCAGCGTCCTGCTCGTCGTCAGCGCGGCGTGCTCAACCGACGAGTCGGCCTCGAGCAGCGCCTCCAGGGCGGGGAGGTCGGCGGGCACCCTCTCGGTGGTCACCACCACCACCCAGCTCACCGACCTGGCCCGGGAGATCGGCGGCAGCCGGGTGAAGGTGTACGGCGTGCTGAAGGCCAACGTCGACCCCCACGACTACGAGCCTTCCCCCGCCGACATCGAGGCGCTGGCCAAGGCCGACGTGATCGTGAAGAACGGCATCGGCCTCGAGGGCTGGTTCGACGACACGATCAAGGCGGCGGCGCCGAAGGGTCAGATCGTCGACGCCAGCGACGGCATCACCATCCGCAGGGGCGACGGGGAGGGGGAGTCGCAGGGCGACCCTCACATCTGGCACAACCCCCAGAACGTGGTGGTGATGGTCACGAGCATGGCCGCGGCGATGGAGAAGGCCCGTCCCGACGCCGCCGCCGACATCCAGGGGAACCTGGCCACCTACAAGGCCGAGCTGACCAGGCTCGACACCGACATCAAGCGCCAGATCGACGGGCTGACCAACAACAAGCTGGTCACCAACCACGACGCCTTTGGGTACTACATCGACCGCTACGGGCTGGAGTTCGTGGGTTCGATCATCCCGAGCTTCGACACCACCGCCGAGCTGTCGGCCACCCAGATCGCCGAGATCGTGGACAAGATCAGGTCCACCGGCACCAGGGCGGTGTTCTCCGAGAGCTCGCTGCCGCCGAAGACGGCCAAGGCCATCGGCTCAGAGGCCGGGGTCGAGGTCGTGGCCGGCGAGGATGCCCTCTACGGTGACACCCTCGGGCCGCCAGGCTCCGACGGGGACACCTACCTCAAGATGCTGGAGCACAACACCAAGGTCATCGTTGGCAACCTCGGCTGAACCCAAGGCTCCCCCTCCGCTGCTGGCCGTCGAGGGGATGAGCGTCGGCTATGGCCGCGAGCTCGCCCTGGAGGACGTCTCGCTGCACGTCGCCCCGGGTGGGGCGGTGGCCCTGATCGGCCCGAACGGTGCCGGCAAATCGACGCTGCTGAAGGCCATCCTCGGTCTCCTCCCGCTAGCCGACGGCCGGGTGAAGGTGCTGGGCCGACGGCCCGAGGACGCTCGCGAGCACGTCGGCTACGTCCAGCAGGCCGACACCCTCGATCCCGAGTTCCCGGTGAGCGTGGTCCAGGTGGTGCTGATGGGCCGCTACCGGGCCGTCGGCTGGTTCCGTCGGCCGGGCGCCGCCGACCGCCGGCAGGCGATGGAGGCCCTGGCCGAGGTCGGACTCGCCGATCGGGCCAGGGACCGCTTCGGCACCCTCTCGGGCGGTCAGCGCCAGCGGGTGCTCCTGGCCCGAGCCATCGCCCAGGGGGCCCAGCTGCTGCTCCTCGACGAACCGTTCAACGGCCTCGACGCCACCACCAGCGACATCCTCATCGAGGTGCTGGCCCGGCTCCGGGCCGACGGCGTCGGTGTGGTCATGTCCACCCACGACCTGGCCGTGGCCCACCTCACCTGCGGGGAGGCCTGCGTGCTCAACCGCCGCCGGGTGGCCTACGGCCCCATCGGCGAGGCGATCACGCCCGGGACCCTGGCCGAGGCCTACGGCAGCCGAGCCGTCCTGCTGGCCTCCGGGGCCACCGTCGTCACCACCAACGGCTGAGGAAGGAGCGAACGTTGGCCCGTCTGCTCCTCGATCCGTTCCGCGACGCCTACATGCGCAGGGCGTTGGTCGAGATCCTCGTGCTCTGCGGGTTGGCGGGTGTGGTCAGCGTCTACGTGCTCCTCCGCCGCCTCGCGTTCGTCGGCGACGCGCTGACCCACACCATCTTCCCCGGCATCGCCATCGCCTTTGTGGTCGGGCGGTCGCTGTTCGTCGGCGCCCTGCTCGCCGGCCTGGCCTCGGCGGTGCTGCTCACCGCCGCCACCCGCATCCGAAGGATCGACCACGACGCCGCCCTGGGCGTGCTGGTGGGCGCCTTCTTCTCCCTCGGGGTGGTGGTGGTGTCGACCCGGACCAGCTACACCGCCGACCTGACGGCCCTGCTCTTCGGTCGGATCCTCACCGTCGACACCACCGAGATCATCGAGACCACCGCCATCGCCGCCGCCGTGCTCACCGTGCTCACGCTCGTCCACAAGGAGCTGGTGCTGCGGTCGTTCGACCCGATCGCCGCCGAGGCCATGGGGTACCGGGTCGTCCTCCTCGACCTGCTCGTCAACGCCCTCGTCGCCCTGGTCGTGGTGGCCGGTGTCCGTGCGGTCGGGACGGTGCTCGTCATCGCCCTGCTCGTCGTCCCCGGTGCCATCGCCCGCCTGGTCGGCGAGCGGGTCGGGCCGATGCTCGTGGTGTCGGTCGCCGCGGCCGGCCTGTGCGGCTACCTCGGCCTCGCCGCCAGCTACGAAGCATCCCTCAACTACGGGGTGCGCCTGGGGTCGGGGTCAACCGTGGTGGTCGCCCTCACGATCGCCTTCATCCTGACGGCCGGAGCAGCGGCCCTCCTGCGCCGTCGTGGCGCCGGCCGGGCCGCACCCGGTGCGGCGGTCACCGCGGCACCGTGAGGATCCTCGACCAGCTCGGCTCCCCCCTGATCCGCCGGGCCCTGCTCGAGGCCGTCCTTGTCGGGGCCCTGTGCGGCGCCGTCGGCGTCCACGTCCTGCTCCGCCGGCTCCCGTTCTTCACGCTCGCCCTGTCCCACGCCACCTTCCCGGGCGTGGTGCTCGCCTCGATCCTCGGCGTCAGCGTCTACCTCGGCGGCGCCGTCGCCGCTCTGGGCCTGGTCCTGGCCGTCGCCGCCATCGGCGCCACCCGCCGCCTCGAAGCCTCGACCGCCACCGGGGTGGCGCTGGCCGGGGCCTTCGCCCTCGGGGTGCTCCTGCAGTCGGCCCAGTCGAGCGCCACCAGGAACCTGGCCGGGTTCCTGGTCGGCGATATTCTCACCGTCACCGTCGGGGACCTCGCCATGACCGCCCTGTTCGGTCTCGTGGTCGTTGCGACGCTGACGGTGTTCCACAAAGAGCTGGTCCTGTCGGCCTTCGACCCGGTCGCCGCCCGGGCCGCGGGCTACGCCACCACCCGCCTGGAGGTCCTGGTCCTGGCCTGCGTCGCCCTCACCGTGGTCACCTCGCTGCGGGCCGTCGGCACCATCCTCTCGGTCGCCCTGCTGGTCACCCCGGCGCTGGCCGCCCGCCAGTGGACCACCGACATCGGCCCGGCCATGGCGCTCGGCGCCGCCTTCGGGGCCGCCGCCGGGCTGGGAGGCATCGCCGCCTCGGCCCAGTGGGACGTAGCCGGCGGGTCGGCCATCGCCCTCGCCGCCACCGCCCTTCTGGCCGTCGCCGTGGCCGTCCAGCAGGCGCGGAGGCTGGTGGGGAGGCAGGCGTGGCGGCGGGGCCCGGCGTCACCCGAGGGGGTTCCCCTTCCCTGAGCCGCGGTTCAGGCCAGTGCGCTCACCACGTCGGTGTGGGCGAAGTCGTCACCCTTGAACAGCAACGGCTCGCCGGCGTGGCGGGCCAGGGCGTAGGAGAAGCAGTCGCCGTAGTTCAAGGCCGCAGCATGGCGGCCCCGGCCGTAGCGGCGCCAGGCCGCCCGTGCCAGCTCGACCTGGGGCTCGGTCACCGCGACCACGTCGCCCCCGATCCGGTGGATCAGGAGATCCAGCTCGCGCCCTGCCGCTTCCCCGCGGCGGGCCTCGACGACGATGGACGCCTCCAGCAGGGTTGCCGCGGAGATCAGCCGGCGAGGCTCGGCGACGATGGCCTCGGCGAGCATGGGCCGCTCCGGCTCGTCGAAGAGGATGGCGACCAGGGCCGAGGTGTCGATCACCATCAGGTGGGCAGGCCGTGCACGTCGTACCCGAGGATCTGCTCGTCGGACCGGTCGTCGAGCACCGGGAGGGCGGCCGACCGCTGGGCCAGGACCTCGATGGCGCCCAGCAGATCAGGCCCCTGGCGGGAACCCTGCACCCGGTCGAGCCGCTCGCGCACGGCTCGGGCCACCGCCTCGGTGATCGACTCACCCGTCTCGGCGGCCAATGCCCGGACGAGCCGGTCGGTCTCCGCATCCTTGATGCTCAAGGCCATAGGGATTCCACCTTATCAGGTAGATTCATTCTCAGCGACGCGGGGCCTCGGGACGAAGGCGTCCCGCCGGCCTGAGACCGGATAGCTGGTCTCGGTCGGTAGCCTGCTTGCGAGATGTCCGCGGCCTGGCCTCCTCCGACGCCGGAGGTGGCGACCCAGCCCCCCTGCTACCGGCACCCGAAGGTCCCGGCGCCGGTCACCTGCACCCGTTGCGACCGCCCGATCTGCACCGACTGCATGGTCTCGGCCCCGGTCGGCTGGCAGTGCCCCGAATGCCTGAAGGGCGCACCGGCCGTGCGGCGCATGCGCGACGTGCAGGGCGGCGCCTTCGGCCTGACGGGGGGCACGCCCTACGTCACCTACACCCTCATCGCCCTGAGCGTGGTCGCCTTCGTCGTCCAGCAGTCGTCCGACCTCACCAGCCGCGGCCAGATCGTGGCTGCCGAGGTGGCCCAGGGCGAGGTGTGGCGGGTGGTCACCTCCGGCTTCCTGCACGTCGGCATCATCCACCTGCTGTTCAACATGCTGATTCTGTTCCAGCTCGGATCGGCCCTCGAGCGACGGTTGGGCCGGGCCCGCTTCCTCGGTGTCTACCTCTTCTCGCTGATCGGCGGCTCCATCGGGGTGATGCTGCTGCAACCCCCCACCACCCCGGCGATCGGGGCGTCGGGTGCGGTCTTCGGCCTGATGGGGGCGGTGGTCGTCCAGGCCCGGCGGGGCCGCTCGCCGATCGAATCAAGCGTCGGCGGCCTCCTCATCCTCAACCTGGTCATCACCTTCGTCCTGCCCGGCATCGCCATCGGCGGCCACCTGGGCGGCCTGATCGCCGGGGTGGTCGGCGGCCTCCTGGTGCGGGTCGTGGGCGAGCAGGCCGACGTGCGGCGGGTGGTCCTGACCACCACGGTGCTGGCCGCCCTCACCCTGTCGCTCACGATCGCCGCCCGCCCCGTCGCCGAGGCCCGTTGCGGCGACCAGCGCCTCTCGAACCTGAACGTGGCCGAGCTGAACCGCCTCTCCCGTTCGGAGCAGGCCGCCGCCTACGCTCGCGCCGACCGGCTCTGCCCCTGAGCCCCACCTCGGTGGCGCAGCCGGGAGAGCGCCGGCCGGCGTAGCCCAATTGGCAGGAGGCAGATGGTTTAGGGCCATCCCAGTGCGGGTTCGAATCCCGCCGCCGGCACGATGCCCGTGGGACCGGAGCCGCGCCGCTCACCGGCGCGGCGGCGGTCGTTCCGGTGGGGTGCCGCTAGCCTGCTCGGCCGTGACCGACGCCAACGTCCTCAGCCAGAACCGCAGCGGTGGCGGCGATCCGCTGGGTGACGTCTACCAGCAGCTCCTCAAGAACCGCATCGTCTTCCTCGGCAGCGAGGTCTCCGACGTCAGCGCCAACCTGGTGTGCGCCCAGCTGCTCCTCCTCGCCGCCGAGGATGCCGAGCGTGACATCAACCTCTATATCAACAGCCCCGGCGGCTCGGTCACCTCGGGCCTGGCGGTGTACGACACGATGCAGCTGATCCCGTGTGACGTGTCCACCACCTGCATGGGCCTGGCCGCCTCGATGGGCCAGTTTCTGCTGTGCGCCGGCGCCCCGGGAAAGCGCTTCGCCCTCCCGCACAGCCGGATCCTGATGCACCAGCCGTCCGCCGGCTTCCAGGGCTCGGCGGCCGACATCGCCATCCAGGCCGAGCAGACCATCTTCGTCAAGCGACAGCTGGCCGAGCGCATCGCCCACCACACCGGGCAGACGCTGGAGCGCATCACCGAGGACTCCGACCGCGACCGCTGGTTCACCGCCCAGGAAGCGCAGGCCTACGGCTTCATCGACAAGGTCATCGAGAAGACCGAGAACGTCGCTCCTCCGGAGTAACAGCCCCGCTGGCCCTCGGCGGCAGAGCCAGGACGGCTTTCGGCCGTCCGCTACCAGGCGACGGGGCGTCCGCCGGCGATGACCCAGCGGGGGCGGGCCAGGGCCACCGGGTCGGTGAGGGGGTCGGCGTCGAGGACGAGCAGGTCGGCCCGCAGGCCGGGGGCGACCCGGCCGGTGAGGTCGCTGGCGCCGATGGCGCGGGTGGCGGCGCTGGTGGCCGCCACGATCACCGAGCCGGGGGCCATCCCGGCCGCCGACAGCAGGGCCAGCTCCCGCCCGTCGACCCCGGGCGACGTGCAGGCGTTGCCGAGGTCGGTGCCGAGACGACCGTTCCGCCGGCGGCGACGAAGCGGCGGAGGAACCCCGAGGCCGCTCCCCGCGCCCCCGCCGGCTCCGCCTCGCGGCAGTGCAGGGTGGGCACCAGGCGGACCCCGGCGTCGACAACCCGGTGCACCAGCTGGTCGGGGACCGGCGTGGGGGAGAACGGGACGTGGGCCAGCTCGGCCACCCCGGCGTCGAGGGCCAGCTCGAGGGCGTCGGCCGAGCCGACGTGGGCGGTGACCGGTCGGCCCCACTCGGCCGCCCGCTCCACCAGGGCGCCGAGGCTGCGGGCCTCGAGCAGCGGCCCGCTCCGGTCGTCGAGGCCGACCTTCACCGCGCAGGCGCCGCGGGCCACGACGGCGTCGACGGCCCGTACGGCCTGGTCCACCGACCCGACCTCACGGGCGGTCCCGGCCGGCGCCCAGGCCGCCCGCGTGGGGTAGCCGCCGGGGGCGGTGAGGATGGGTCCGACGACGTGGACGAGCAGCCCGGCCGACCACGCCTCGGCCACGATCAGGTCCAGCCGCTCCGGAGGCCATCCGAGGTCCCGCACCGCCGTTACCCCCCGCCGGACGACTCGACCCGGGCCGGAGCGGCCCTGCAGACCGGAGAGGACCGGGCCCGAGCGGCCGGCCAGGCCGAGGTGGACGTGGGTGTCGATGACCCCGGGCGTCAGCCACGCCCCGCGCAGGTCAACGACTTGGGCGCCGGCCGGCACCGGCCGGGAGCCTCCGACGGCGCGGATGCGGCCGTGGTCGAGGACGACGGTGGCGTCGTCGAGCACCGGTCCTCCGGTCCCGTCGACCAGGCGGGCGCCCACGAGGGAGACCACGCCGTCGGCTGGCGTCCAGGGTGGTCGGCGCAGGGCCTGGGGTACGAGGCGGGCGGGGGGCGCCGGTCCGTCAACGGTCGGTGCCCTCCATGGGGGCCCGATCGTACGGTGGCGCCCGGTAGGGATGAGCGGGGCGCGACGCCTGTGGTGCGCGTCGACAGGCCGGACGTGCGAGCCTTGGCCCGTGAGCAGCTGGCCTCCCGCCCCGCCCCCCGACGAGGGGCCGCAGGAACGCCCGCCCGGCATGCCGCCTCCACCGCCGCCGGCGTGGGGCCCCTCACCAGGCTTGACGGGCCCTCCCGCCTACGGGCAGCCCCTCGGTCCGATGCCGGCGAGCAGCTCGACGAACCAGCTCTGCCTGGTCAGCATGATCCTCGGCATCACGTCGATCCTCGGCGCCGGGTGCTTCTTCCTCGGCATGCCGCTGGCGATCGCCGGTGTGGCGACGGGCTTCGTCGGCCTCTCCCAGGTTCGGGACCGGCCGAGCCCGGGACGGGGGATGGCCATTGCCGGCATCGCCTGTGGGGCGGTGGGGCTCGTCCTTCCCTTCCTTTTGTTCCTGGCCCAGATCGGCACGGTCTTCTTCGGCGGCCGCTGACGGACCGCAGCCGCCGCCGGCTCAGGCGGTGGCAGGGATCTCGAGGACGAGGGCGCCCATTCCGCGCAGGTTGACGGTGGAGTCGACCAGGGTGGCCGTCGGCGTGGCGGCCAGCACGACCCAGCCGTCGCCCACCTCGAGCTGGGCCGGGTCGGGGCGCAGGTGGGCCACCACCAGGACGCGGCCCCGGCGCAGCACCACCGTGCCGGCGGGTGACGCCTGCGCCTCGGTCTCCTCGGCCGGGCCGGCGCCGAGGTCGGGATGGGTGGCCAGGAGGGCGAGGAGCTTGCGGTAGAAGGCGAGGGTGGTGCCGTGCTCACCCGTCGTCGCCTCGCCCCACAGGAGCACGGCCGATTCGAACGTGGCGGGGGCCAGCGGGTCGGGGATGTCGTCGGGCGCCCACCCGAACTCGGCGAACTCGTTGCGTCGGCCGGTGCGGATGGCCTCGGCCAGCTCGGGGTCCTTCGGGTCGGCGAAGAAGGGCCAGGGCGTCGATGCCGCCCACTCCTCACCCATCCACAGCAGGGGGACCTGGGGTGAGCAGATCACCAGGGCGGCGGCGGCCATGGCGGCCTCGGCGCTGACCAGATGGTGCAGCCGCTCGCCGCGGGCCCGGTTGCCGACCTGATCGTGGTTCTGGGCGCACACCACGAAGCGGTCGCCGGGGGTGTCGCCGACGCTGCCCGGGACGCGACCCTGATAGGGGTCGAGGAGGGTGGCGGCCACCTGCCGGGGTTTGCCGTAGGGGGCGTAGTAGGCCGACGACTCGCCGGTGAGCACGGTGTGGATGCTGTGGTGCAGGTCGTCGGCCCACGAGGCGTGCAGGCCGAGCCCGCCGTCGTGGCGGGGCTGCACCTCCTCGGGCGTGCGGTGTTCGGATTCGGCGGTCAGCCACAGGGGCCGGCCCAGCTCGTCGGCCAGCTCGTCGACGGCGGTCGACAGCTCGCTCAGGAGATGGACGGGGGAGCTGTCGACGAGGGCGTGGACGGCGTCGAGGCGCAGTCCGTCGAGGTGGTAGTGGCGCAGCCAGCCGAGGGCGTTGTCGAGGATGAGCCGCCGAATGCCCTCGCTGTGCTCGCCGTCGAGGTTGATGGCGTCGCCCCAGGGCGTCTGGTGCTTCGGGTTCTTGATCGGCCACAGCGCCCATGTGGTGTCGCCCTCGGGCCCGAGGTGGTTGTAGACGACGTCAAGCAGCACGGCGATGCCGTGGCGGTGGGCGGCGTCGACGAAGCGCTTCATCCCGACCACTCCGCCGTAGGCGTGGTGGGGCGCCCACCACATCACCCCGTCGTAGCCCCAGCCCCGGCGGCCCATGAAGGTGGCGCAGGGCAGGAGCTCGATGTGGCTGACGCCGAGGTCGACCAGGTGGTCCAGGCGGGCGATGGCGCCGTCGAAGGTGCCCCTGGCGGTGAAGGTGCCCACGTGCAGCTCGTAGATAGAGGCCCGGCGCCGGTCGGCGCCCCGGCCCCCGTCCCAGCCGGCGTCGGTCCACCGGAAGGCCTGGTGGTCGACCGCCTGCCCGGGCCCGAAGACGCCGTCGTGGAGGGCGTGAGCGGCGGGGTCGGTGATGGTGAGGCCGTCGCCGGGGCCACCGTGGACCCGCAGGCGGTAGCGGGTGCCGGGAGCGAGTCGGGGGCCCAGGAACCAGCTGTCACCTTCGGGCTCGAGCGCCTGCTCCTCGCCGGGCACCCGGACGAGGTCGAGCCCCTCGGCCAGGGGGGCCCACACCCGGAGGCGCTGGCTGGCGTCCATCAGGTCCGCTCGAGCACGGCGACGGGGCGGGACCCGAGCACGTCGCTGATCAGGCAGCCGTTGCCGCCCTCGGCCTCCTGGCCGGAAACGACCTCGAGCCAGGTGCCGTACGGCAGGTCGACGGTGGCTCGCTGGCTGGCGCCCGAGAGATGGCGGTAGGCGAACCGGGGGGCGACCACGACCACGTCGGCGCCCCGCCCGTAGGCGATGTGGTCGGGCGAGGAGGTCGGGTAGGGGATGTGGGCGCCCCGGGGGCCGGCCCCGAAGGCTTCGGGTCGGCGCCGCCGCAGGGCGAGGACGGCCCGCACCAGAGCAAGCTTGGGGTCGCAGCCCTCGGCCAGGCGACGGCGGCGGTCGTCGTAATCGACCGGGGTGCGGTTGTCGGGGTCGACCAGTCGGAGATCGGCCAACTCGGCTCCCTGGTAGATGTCGGGGACGCCGGGCAGGGTGAGGGCCAGCGCCTTTTGCACCAGGATCTGGGCCGAGAAGGAGGCGCCCAGCTCCTCGTGCATCGAGGCCACCGCCGCCTGGGTGGCCCCGTCGTCGGCCAGGCTCCGGGCCAGGGCGGCGATGGCGGTCTCGGCCGCGTCGTCGGGTTCTATCCAGGTGGTGACGGCCTTCGCCTCTCTCGCCGCCTTCAGCGCGTACGCCTCGAGTCGGTCCGCCGAGACCGGATGGGCGGCCACGACCACCTGGGCCAGCAGCCAGGCCAGCGCCGGGTCGGGCCCCGGCACGCCCTCGGAGAAGCGGCGGAGCCCGTGCTCTTCGACCACGTGGTCCCAGAAGCCGAGCAGGGCGACGGGTTCCTGGCTGAGGACGGCTAGGCGGGCCCGGACGTCCTCGCTGCGCTTGGTGTCGTGGGTGGTGAGCGCCACCAGCGCCCGGGGCCACTCCTCCTGGTTGTGGACGGCCCACTCGTGCAGGGCCGCCACCTCGATGGCGGGCCGGCCCAGCGGGTGGCCCACCTCGGCGGCACCGGCGAAGGCCGTCCACCGGTAGGAGAGGGTGTCCTCGTCGCCCTTGGCCGCCACCGGCCCGCACAGCTGCTGGAAGCGCACGGCCAGCTCGTGGCCCGGCCCCGCCACCTCGAGCAGCAGAATCGACCGCAGGAAGCGCCACAGGTCGACATCCACGCTGGGGTCGCAGGCGGCGGCCCGGGCCAGGCAGCGGTCGACGAAGTCGACGTCGCCGGGCCCCACCTCGATTTGGCCCCGGTCGGCCCGGACGTAGCTGCGGTAGGCGGGGGCGGCGGTGGCCGCGGCCACAACGGCGGCCTGCAGCTCGCGCCGGGTGAAGTCACGAAAGTCGGGGGTCACCTCGCAGGTGCGCACGAAGAGGCCGGTCAGGCGGGCCACCTCGGCGTGCAGGCTGGTCTCGAGGACCAGACGGCGGCAGGCCAGCTCCTCCTCCTCCAGGCTGGTCGCAAGGCCGGTCGCCTTGCGCCAGGCCGACTCGAGCTGCTCGACGCCGGCCGGGTCGACCTGGACCGCTGAGATGCGGGCCATGGCGTCGTAGCCGGTGGTGCCGGCCACGGGCCAGCCTTCGGGCAGCCGCTCGTCGACGGTCAGGATCTTCTCGACCAGCACCCAGGCGTCGGGGGCCTGCTGGGCCAGTCGGCGCAGGGCTCCGGTGGGGTCGGCCAGGCCGTCGACGTGGTCGAGGCGGAACCCGTCGATCAGCCCCTCCAGGTGGAGGCGGATGGGCAGGCCGAGCACGTCGTCGAACACCGCAGGGTCCTCGAGGCGGAGGCCGACGAGGTTGGAGACGTCGAAGAAGCGGCGGTGGACCAGGTCGTCGGCGCTGCGCTGCCACCGCATCAGCTCGTAGTGCTGGCCCTCGAGGGTGGCGTGGAGGCGGTCGCGGTCGCCATTGATCGCTTCGAGCTCTCGGCACAGGGCGTCGCGGCAGGCGGGGCGCTCGGCCAGCAGCAGGGCCAGCAGGCGGCTGGCGGCGGCGGCGTCGGGCGCCACCTCGGGCCCCGTGCCGTCGCTGCGCGACAGGGCCCGCCCGGCGAAGGCCAGGTCGGCGTCGCCGACCGCCGCCGCGGCCGCCTCGACGGCCGCCCCCACGGTGTGGGGCGCCAAGGGGAGCTGCCCGCCGGGCCAGCCCAGCACCACGCGGTCGCCGGACAGCTCGAGGCGCAGCACGCCCCTCGACAGCACCCGTCCGTAGTGGTCGTCGAGCACGCCCAGGGCCAGCCGACCCCGCATGCGGCGCTCGGGCGGGTCCCAGTCGACGTCGAAGTGGCCGGCGTGGGGGGCGGCCCGGCCCAACTCGAGGACCTCGTCCCACCACGGGTTCGCCTCCTCAGCCGCCACGTGGTTGGGGACCACGTCGAGGATCAGGCCCAGCCCGGCGCCGGCCGCGGCGGCGGCCAGGGACCGGAAGGCGGCCTCGCCGCCGAGCTCAGCGCGCAGCCGGCCGGGGTCGGTGACGTCGTAGCCGTGCTGGCTGCCCGGCACCGCCTCCGAGACCGGCGACAGGTACAGGTGGGAGACGCCGAGATCGACCAGGTAGGGCAGCAGCGCCTCGGCCGCAGCGAAGCCGAAGTCGGGGGTGAGCTGCAGCCGGTAGGTGGCGATGGGCGGGGTCAAGGGGTCTCTCTCGGCTTCAGCAGCACCACCAGGGAACGGGACCTCACCGCGATGGTGTGCCCCGCCTTGACCTCGCGCCAACCACCTTCCCCGGTGGGGTGCTGGGTGTCCAGCTGCACGTCCCAGGTGCCGCCCAGCCGTGCGGGCACGGTGAAAGCGCGATTGGCCTCTGAGGCGTTGACCAGCACCAGCACGTCGTCGTCCTCCACCGGCTGACCCCGGCCGTCGGTGTCGAAGCGCTCGCCGTTCAGGTAGACAGCCAGGCTGCGCACGTGGCCCTTGCTCCACTCCTCGTCACCCATGGGCTCCCCGTCCGGCCGGAACCACAGAATGTCGCTCACTTCGTTGCCGTGGATCGGCCGCCCGTCGAAGAAGTTGCGCCGGCAGAAGGTGCGGTGCTTGGTGCGCAGGGCGATGAGGGCTCGGGTGAAGATCAGCAGGTGGTAGTCGACGCGCTCCCAGTCCAGCCACGAGATCTCGTTGTCCTGGCAGTAGGCGTTGTTGTTGCCGCCCTGGGTGCGGCCCATCTCGTCGCCGGCCACGAGCATCGGCACGCCCTGGGAGAGCAGCAGCGTGGCCAGCAGGTTGCGGCGCTGGCGGGCCCGCAGCTCGAGCACCTTTGGATCGTCGGTGGGCCCCTCGACCCCGCAGTTCCACGCCCGGTTGTCGTCCGAGCCGTCACGGCCGGCCTCGCCGTTGGCCTCGTTGTGCTTCTGGTTGTAGGAGACGAGGTCGTTGAGGGTGAACCCGTCGTGGGCTGTGATGAAGTTGACGCTGGCGAAGGGCCGGCGGCCGCTGCGCGAGTACAAGTCGGATGACCCGGTGAACCGGTAGCCGAAGTCGTCGATGGTGTGGCTCTCCCCCCGCCACAGGTCACGGATCGAGTCTCGGTAGCGGCCGTTCCACTCGGCCCACACGGGCGGGAAGTTGCCCACCTGGTAGCCGCCCTCACCGATGTCCCACGGCTCGGCGATGAGCTTCACCTGGTTCACCACCGGGTCCTGCTGGATCAGGTCGAAGAACGCCGAGAGGCGGTCGACCTCATGCAGGCCCCGGGCCAGAGTGGACGCCAGGTCGAAGCGGAAGCCGTCGACGTGGCACTCGGTGACCCAGTAGCGCAGGCTGTCCATCACCAGCTGCAGGGAGTGGGGGTGGCGCATGTTGAGGCTGTTGCCGGTGCCGGTGTAGTCCATGTAGTAGCGCTGGTCGTCGGCCATCAGCCGGTAGTACGAGGCGTTGTCGATGCCCTTCATCGACAGGGTGGGGCCCAGGTGGTTGCCCTCGGCGGTGTGGTTGTACACCACGTCGAGGATCACCTCGAGGCCGGCCCGGTGCAGCTCCTTCACCATGGCCTTGAACTCCTGCAGCTGCTCGCCCCGGCTGCGGCGGTGGGCGTACTCGGCATGGGGGGCGAAGAACCCGATGGAGTTGTAGCCCCAGTAGTTGCGGAGACCCTTCTCCATCAGGTGGGCGTCGTGGACGAACTCGTGGGTGGGGAGCAGCTCCACGGCGGTGACGCCGAGCGCCGTGAGGTGGTCGACGAAGGCGGGATCGGCCAGGGCGGTGTAGGTGCCCCGCAGCTCGGGCTCGATGTCGGGGTGGCGCATGGTGGCACCCTTCACGTGGACCTCGTAGATGACGGTGTCGTTCCACGGCGTGTGCGGCAGGACGTCCCCCTCCCAGTCGAAGTAGGGGTTGGAGACCACGGACTTCGGCATCGACGGCGCCGAGTCGGTCCTGTCGATGCCGTCCGGGTCGCCGAAGGGGTAGGAGAACACCGCCTGGCCCCACTCGATCCGGCCCTCGAGCGCCTTGGCGTAGGGGTCGATCAGCAGCTTCGCCGGGTTGCACCGGTTCGGGCCCCCGTAGGGCCCGTGCACCCGGAACCCGTACCGGGTGCCCGGGCCCACATCGGGCAGGTAGCCGTGCCACACGTGCCCAGTCGTCTCACCTAGCGGGACAGCCGTCTCGTTGCCGTCGTCGTCGAACAGGCACAGGTCGACCTGCTCGGCCACCTCGGAGAAGACGGACACGTTGGTGCCGATCCCGTCGAAGGTGGCGCCCAGGGGGGTGGGGCGTCCGGGCCAGATGCGAGCCATGAGGCGACAGCCTTCCTCACGCGAGCCCCCACCGACGATTCGTCGGTCGTGCCGAGCACCGCCTCGTGGTGCGCCCCCTGGGATTCGAACCCAGAACCTGTGGATTAAGAGTCCATTGCTCTGCCATTGAGCTAGGGGCGCGTGGCCGCAGCGGCGGCCCAGGGACGCTACCCGAGGCCGCGAGGGGGTGGCTAACGGGGATCGAACCCGCGACCTTCGGCACCACAAGCCGACGCTCTAACCGGACTGAGCTATAGCCACCAGGCGGGGGGCGATGCTCCCACAACCGCGGGTCAACCGCCAACGCGATCGGCCTGGCGGCGGGCCAGCGCCTGGGTGTCGGCTTCGGACCGCTCCTGGCTGGACGCCGGGCTGCGGATCAGCTGCTCGAAGGGTGAAGCCCCGGGCGTGCCCGTCCCGGAAGCCGAAGCGGTACCGGCGGGCGCCCCGTCTGCCACGATGGTTGGGCCCAAGCCTCCGTAGCTCAGCTGGATAGAGCAGTGGACTTCTAATCCGCCGGTCGCAGGTTCGAATCCTGCCGGGGGC
>JBBPYZ010000174.1:0-4510 GCA_038199465.1 Acidimicrobiales bacterium
ACGAGGTCACCGGCCTGCCCCCCACCCCGATCGCCGGGCCCGGCGAGGCGGCCATCCAGGCCGCCCTCGAGCCCGCCCCGGGCAACTTCTTGTTCTACGTCGTCATCGACAAGGACGGCCGCCACGCCTTTGCCACCACCGGCGCCGAGCACCAGCGCAACATCGACAAGGCCCGGGCGAACGGGGTGCGGGATTGACGACCCGGCCGGTGGGCCTGCGGCCTGACGCCGCGGCCTGGCCCACGGCCACCACGCGGCTGGCCGGCGTCCTCGGCCACCCGATCAAGCACTCGCTGTCGCCCGTCCTGCACAACGCCGCCTTCGCCGAGGTCGGCCTCGACTGGGCTTACGTCGCCTTCGACGTGGCTGAGGGCGCCTGCCTCACGGCCATCGCCGGCATCAGGGCCCTCGGTCTGCAGGGCCTCTCGGTGACGATGCCCCACAAGGCGGCGGCCGCGCTGGCCTGCGACGAGCTGCGCCCGACGGGGGCCACCTTGGGGGTGGCCAACACCATCGTCCGCCGCGGCGACCGCCTGGTGGGCGACTCCACCGACGGCGCCGGCTTCCTCGCCTCGGTGCGGGCCGCCGGCCATGATCCCGCCGGGTGCCAGGCCCTGGTCCTCGGCGCCGGGGGAGCGGCCTGCGCCGTGGCCCACGCCCTGGGCGAAGCCGGCGCCACCCGGGTGGGCGTGGTGGCCCGGCGACAAAGCGCGGCAGCCGTGGTCGCGGCGCTGGCCGGCCCCTTCGGCACCGTCGCCACCGTGGACGAGGCCATCGCCGCCGACCTCATCGTCAACGCCACCTCGGTCGGGATGGCCGACACCCCCGGGCGAGGCGCCATCCCGCTCGGCCTCGACCCGAGGGCCCTGCACCCCGGGCAGGTGGTCGTCGACCTGGTGTACCACCCGCTGCGCACCCCGTTGCTCATCGCCGCCGAGGCCGCCGGCGCCTCACCGGTCGACGGGCTCGGCATGCTCGTGCACCAGGCCGGCCTTGCCTTTGAGCTCTGGACGGGCATCGCCGCCCCCCTCGGCGTGATGGCCGCGGCGGCGCGGATCAGCTTGTAGGTTTCGTGCCATTCCCGCGAGATCCTGTGCTCGACTCGTCAGGGCTCGCGGCGGGTTCCGAGTCAGAGGATCCCCCGGGGCTCACGGTGCTGTGTGGGACGCTCTGGGGGATGTTCTTCGTTGGTTTTTCTGGCTCCATGGCGAATTTGTGACGGTGGCCGCCGTAGTTCTGGCGGCGGGGGCCGGTTCGAGGTTCCACGGGCGGACGCACAAGCTGTTGGCCCGGCTGGGGGACCGGACCCTGGTGGCCCATGCCGTGGGGGCGGCGGTGGCCAGCGGGCTGCCGACCTTCGTGGTGACCGGGGCGGTGGAGCTGGACGGGCGGATTGACCCGCAGGCCATCCTGGTCCACAACCCGCGGTGGTCCGAGGGGCAGGTCACCTCGCTGCGGGCGGGCATCGCCGCCGCGGCCGCCGCCGGCCACGACGCCGTGGTGGTGGGGCTCGGCGACCAGCCGCTGGTGGGGCCCCACGCCTGGTCGGCCCTGGCCGCCTGCCCGGCACCGATGGCCGTCGCCACCTATGGGGGCCGGCTCGGCAACCCCGTCCGGCTGGGCTCCGAGGTGTGGAGCCACCTCCCCACCATCGGCGACCAGGGCACCGAGTCGGTGGTGTGGGAGCGGGAGGATCTCGTCGTGCGGGTGCCGTGCCAAGGCGATCCGGCCGACGTCGACACCGTCGAGGACCTAGGCCGATGGAGCTGACCACCCTCGGCGCCCCGGCAACCCTGGGGCGCCGCCCTCGCCCGTAGCCCGGCGGGAGCCTCTACCCTCGCGCCCGCCGTGCGTCGTCCCCCGCGCCTCCGCTCCGCCGCCCTGGTCGTCCTGGGCGCCGTCGTCCTCGTCGGCGGCCTTGGCGCCGGCGGCAGCCCCCTCGAGGTGGCCGTCCCCGTCGCTGAGCCCGGGCCCCTCGGACCGCGGCCGGCACCGCCGGTCGAGGAGGCGTTGGTGGCGGCGCCGCCCGTCAGCGTCCCCGACGGGCCGGTGGCCCAGCCCGGCTGCCCGGTCCCGCCCCGACCCAAGTCGAACAAACCGGCTCCCGGCCTCCCGAAGGGGGTCACCCTGGTGCCCGAGGACCAGGTGCCGGCGCCGCTGCCGCCGCCCACGACCCGGACCGCCGACGGCTCGGTGGTGGCCGGACGGGGGATGTACATCTGGCAGTGGGGCAGGACCGAGGGGGGCGACCTCGGCGCCGTGGTGCGCCGGGCCAAGGCAGCCGGGCTGTCGACGCTGTGGGTGCGGGTCGGCGACTCCAAGAGCGGCTTCTACGGGGCGAAGTACCTGGAGGGCCTGGTGCCCCTGGCCCACCGCGAGGGCATCAAGGTGGTGGGCTGGGGCTTCCCCTTCCTCGGTGACCCGGCCGCCGACGCCGCCTGGAGCACCGAGGTGCTGGCCTGGCAGAAGGACGGCCACCGGCTCGACGCCTTCAGCCCCGACCTTGAGCAGGGCAGCGAGGGGGTGGTCGTGACCGAGAAGCGGATCGCCACCTACCTGGGCCTGACCCGCCCGGCGCTGGCCGGCCGGCCGCTCGTGGCCACCGTCTACAACCCCACCGACCGGCAGTGGGGGAAGTACCCCTACGCCCTGGTCGCCTCCTACGCCGAGGTGATGGCACCGATGGTGTACTGGGGCTGCCGGGACCCGGGCGCCGACGTGCAGCGGGCCGTCAGCCGCCTGGCCACCTTCGGCCTGCCCGTCGCCCCGGCCGGGCAGGCCTACGACATGGCGGCCGACGGCGGCCGGCGCGGCAACCCGACGGGTCCCGAGACGGTCCGCTTCCTCCACCAGGCCCAGACCTCGGGTGCGGTGGGCGTGTCGTTCTGGGTGTGGCAGGCCAGCTCGGATGAGCAGTGGCAGGCCATCTCGGCCTACCGGTGGTGAGCGACCCCTGGTGACCGTGGCCTTGGCGGTCGGGTGCGGCCTTGCCGGGTTGGGGGTGGGGTCGTTCCTCAGCGTGCTGGTGCTGCGGGTGCCCCGCAAGGAGGCGGTGGTGGGTGTGGCATCCCACTGCCCGGCGTGCCGGGCCGGTGTGGCCCGGCGCGACCTGGTGCCGGTGGTGTCGTGGCTGGTGCTGCGGGGCCGGTGCCGATCGTGCTCGGCCGGCCTCAGCGCCCGTTACCCGCTGCTCGAGGTGGCCTGCGCCGCCCTGTTCGCGGCCACGGCGGTGCGCTTCGGGCCCAGCTTCGTCCTGCCCGCGTACCTGGTCCTCGGGGCGGCCCTGATCGCCCTGTCGTCGATCGACCTGGAGCACCGGCTCCTGCCCAGCAAGATCATCTTTCCGACGGGCTACGCGGTGGCCGTGCTGCTGGCCCTGGCCGCCCTGGCCGAGGCCGAGCCGCGCCGCATCGCCTGGGCGGCGGTCGGCGCTGCCGGCACCTTCGCTCTGTTCTTCTTCCTGCACGTCCTGTCTCCCAACGGGATGGCCTACGGCGACGTTCGGCTGTCGCTGGTGGTCGGGATGGCGGTCGGGTGGCTGGGCCTGGGCCTGGTGCCCCTGTTCTTGTTCGTCGCCTTTCTCACCTCGGCGGGGTTCGGGGTGGTCTACGCCGTCTTCAGCGGCAAGGGCCTGAAGGCGGCGATCCCCTTCGGCCCGTTCCTGGCCCTCGCCGCCGAGGTCGCCGTCTTCGCCGGCCAGCCGCTGGTTCGTTCTTACCTGGACAGCCAGGTGGGCGGCGGCGCCTAGGAAAGCGGAGCGTCGTCGAAGTCCTCGTCGGGGGGTTCGTCGCTCCAACTCTGGGCGGCCAGGAGGCGCTCCTCCTGGAGGCGGACCTGGACGAGGACCCTCTCGTTGCGCAGCTCCTCCAGGCGGCGGGTGGCGTCGGCCGAGACCGACGGGTCGGGCGGCGGCGGGATCTGGGCGACCAGGCGGGAGAGATTGGCCGACAGGGCCTCCTGGTGGCGGGAGAGGCCCGAGACGACCTCACCCATAGCGTCAAGCCGCTCCTCGACGGCGTGGCCCAGGTCGGTGGCCTCGGGAGCCTGCGCGGGGGGCTCGGCGGCCGTCACCAGGTGGACGGCCAACTCGGCCAACCGGTCTCCGACCCACTCAAGGCGCCTGGCCATGGTCCGCTCCTGCTGGTCGAGCCGTTGCAGCACCAGCTCGAGCGTGGGGCCGGGCGCGGGTGCGGCGGCGTTGACCTGGTCTGCCAGGGCGCGGACGGTGGCGTCGAGCCGGTCGAGCCGGCCGGCGAACGCCTCCTCCTGGAGCTCCAGAGCCTTCAAGACTGCGGCTCGGACCCGGTCGTCGTCGGGGCGGACGCCCTCCGCCGCCCGGCTCTCGGGGCTCGCGCTGCGGGTGTCCGGGTCGGCGTCGAACCGGTCGAGCCGGAGGTCGACGGCGCGCTCTCGCTGGGCCATGCGGGTGATGGCGGACAGCTCACCGGTCGGTCCGGTCACCTGCTCGAGGAGCGAGGTGACGGCAATGGCGACCTGGTCCTGGCGACGGA
>JBBPYZ010000175.1:0-5428 GCA_038199465.1 Acidimicrobiales bacterium
GGCCCTGCAGAGCGGGGAGCAGAGGGCCGGAGCGGCCCTGCAGAGCGGGGAGCAGAGGGCCGGAGCGGCCCTGCAGAGCGGGGAGCGCCCGAGCTGATGGCACCCGACCCGGCGTTGGTCGCTCACCTCCTGCGGCACTCCGTCAAGACCGGCAGCTTCACCCTGAAGAGCGGTCGCACCTCCTCGTGGTTCATCGACGCCAAGCAGACGGTGTGCCGCCCGGACGGCCTGCTGCTGGTGGCCGACGCCCTCCTGGCCGGTCTCCCCCCGGGAACGACGGCGCTGGGGGGCCTGACGATGGGCGCCGACCCCGTGGCCTTCGGGGTGGTCGGCGTCGCCGCCGCCCGCGGTCTCGACCTGCGGGCCTTCAGCGTGCGCAAGGAGGCCAAGGGCCACGGCGCGGGCGGACGGTTGGCCGGCGCCCTCCTGCCGGGCGACCGGGTGGTGATCACCGAGGACACCGTCACCCGGGGCGCCTCCCCGCTGGAGGCCGTGCGGGTGGTGCGCGAGCTTGGCGCCGAGGTGGTGGGCGTCGTTGCGGTCGTCGACCGCGGGGGTGCCTGCGCCGCCCTCGTCGAGCCCGAGGGCATCCCCTTCACCGCGCTGGTCACCGCCCTGGACCTCGGGTTCGACTACGAGGGCGCCTGAGCCCGGCAGGACGGACCGGTCGGCAGGTCGTTCAGATCCGCGCGGGCACCTCGTTGCCGGCCTCGAGGATCGCCCGGCGCACGTCGACCCGGGCCAGCAGGGCGAAGCCGGCCACGAAGAACACGATCAGGGACAGGATGGCGATGCGGTAGCTGCCGGTCACCTGGAGCGCCACCCCGAACAGCGCCGGGCCCAGCCAGCTGGTACCCCGCTCGCTGACCTCGTACAGCCCGAAGTACTCGGCCTCCCGACCCGCCGGGATCAGCTGGGAGAACAGCGACCGCGACAGCGCCTGGGTGCCGCCGAGGACCAGGCCGATGCCGGTGGCCAGGGCGAAGAACTCGACGGGGCGCTCGGCGGGCAGGACATAGGCCACACCGACCACCAGCGCCCACACCGCCAGGCTGACCAGGATCACCCGCTTGGCCCCGTAGGTGGCGGCCAGCCGGCCTAGGAGCAGGGCGCCGCCGAAGGCCACGATCTGCACGACCAGGATGGCCACGATCAGCGTGGTCGTCCCAAGGCCGAGCTCCTTGTCGCCGAAGGTGGCGGACAGGGCGATGACCGACGGGATGCCGTCGTTGAACAGCAGGTAGGCGCCCAGGAAGAGCAGGGTTCGGGGGTAGCGGCGGGCCTCGGTGAACGTGGTGCGCAGCTGCCGGAAGCCGTCGGCGAGCCCGGCACGCCCGTCGGCGGCCGACGGCTGCGGGCCCCGGTCGGTGGGGTGCCAGTCGGTGAGGTGCCGGTCGGTGAGGTGCCGGTCGGTGAGGTGCCGGTCGGGGAGGTGCCGGTCGGGGAGGTACCGCAGCGGCACGAGCGTGAACAGCGCCCACCACAGGCCGGCCGACAACAGGCTCACCCGCACCGCGGTCCCCTCGGGGACGCCGAGCCGGTCTCGCAGGCTGTACAGGCCCAGGTTGGCGGCCAGCAGCAGGCCGCCACCGAGGTAGCCCAGCGCCCACCCTCGGGAGGACACCCGGTCGCGTTCGTCGGGGTGGGCCAGCGCCGGGAGGAAGGCGTTGTAGACCACCAGGGCGGCCCCGAAGGCGAGGTTGGCCACGACGAACAAGCCACCGCCCAGCAGGTAGCGCTCGCCCCGCACGAAGTACAGCCCCATCGTGGCAAAGGCGCCGATGTAGGCGAACCCGCCGAGGAGCAGCTTCTTGCGCCGGCCCCGGTCGGCGACGGCGCCGACGACGGGCAGCACGAGCACCTGCAGGGCCACCGACAGCGACAGGACGTAGGGGAAGAACGACCCGGCCCGGACCGGGATGCCGAGCGGGTAGACGTTCGGGCCGGCGCCAGCGGCGTTCTCGGCGACGGTCGTGAGGTAGGGCCCGAGGAAGACGGCCACCACGGTTGTGCTGAAGGCCGAGCACGCCCAGTCGTAGAGGTACCAGCTGCGGACCTCGCGCCGCGACGCCCGATGGTCGGGCGGCGCAGGGACGTCGCCGATGGGCACCACCGTCGCAGGCTCGCAGGTCGCCGGCCGGCGCCGCTGGGAATGCCCACTTCCGGTCCTCATGGAGACCAGAAGTGGGCACACTCAAAGGCGAGAGGGGGAGGTCGGTCAGGAAACCTAGGGGACGGCCCTGGCAGCGACGACGGGATCAGGCGGGTCCACCTTGCCGGTCATCGGCGGACGTGCCCCTGCGCCGGCTCCGCGCCGCCTCGATGCGGCGGTCGGCCACCCGTTCGGCGGCGGCCTCGGTGGTGATGGCCTGATCCCGGGCCAGCTCGAGCACCCGAGTGGTGGTGCTGGCGATGCGCTCGACGGCCGCGCGGGCGCGGGCCGGGTCGTAGCCGCCGGGCCGCAGCTCCTCGGCGATGTTGATCACCCCACCGGCGTTGACCACGAAGTCGGGGGCGTAGAGGACCCCGGCGGCGGCCAGGCGGGCGGCGTCGGCCGGCTCGGCCAGCTGGTTGTTGGCCGCCCCGACCACCGCCCGGCAGGCCAGCTCGGGAATCGTGCCGGCGTGCAGGCCGGCGCCGAGGGCGCAGGGCGACAGGACGTCGCACGGCACCCGGTGGGCCAGGTCGGGGCCGATGATCCCGACCCCGAGCTCGGCGGCCAGATCGGTCACCCGGAACGGGTCGATGTCGCTGACCGTCACCTCGGCGCCGGCGGCCACCAGGTGGCGCACCAGGGCACGACCCACCTTGCCCACGCCGACGACGACGACGTGACGGCCGTCGAGGCGCTCGACGCCGTCGCCCAGGAAGGCCAGGGTGGCCCGGATGGCGTGGAACACCCCCCGGGCCGTGGCCGGCGACGGATCGCCCGATCCGCCGGTCGTGCCGGTGACGTAGGGCGTCACCCGCCGCAGAGCGTCCATGTCGGCCTGGGTGGTGCCCACGTCCTCGGCGGTCAGGTAGGCACCGCCGAGCCGGTCGACGGCCCGTCCGTAGGCCTCGAGCAGCGCAGGGCTGCGGTCGGTGGAGGGCTCGCCCAGCAGCACGGCCTTGCCGCCGCCGAGGTCAAGGCCGGCGGCGGCGTTCTTGTAGGTCATGCCCCGGCTTAGGCGCAGGACGTCGGTGAGCGCCTCCTCGTCGTCGGCGTACGGCCGGAAGCGGGTGCCGCCCAGCCCGGGGCCGAGCGTGGTGTCGTGCAGGGCGATGATGGCCCGCATCCCCGTGGCCCGGTCATGGCACAGCACCACCGTCTCGTGGCCGTGCTCAACGATGCGCTCGAACGACACGTCGGGCACCCTAGGGCGTTGCCTCTGAAGGCGATCCAGGGGTGACTAGTCACCGGATCGCCCAAAAATGACCCGTTTGGGTGGTGGTGGACAGGGGGTGTTCTGCCGTACAGAAGGGACAAGGGACCAAGCGCCCCATTCCAACGACAAAGGAGCCACCATGGCCACCCAGCCCACCGACGCCCTCCTCACCCCCGCCGAGGTCGCCGCCCTGTTCCGGGTGAACCCCAAGACCGTGACCCGCTGGGCCCGGGCCGGCAAGATCTCGGCCATCCGCACGTTGGGCGGCCACCGCCGCTTCCGGGCCAGCGAGATCAAGCGGGCCCTCGACCAGATGGAGCGCGAGGCCAGCTACTGAGCCTCGCCTGACGGCCCCGCCTTCTGTTCGCTCCCGCCACCCCGGCCCCGGCGGCGGGAGCGGGCTGAGCCCGGTCCTAGCCTGGGGGTGATGCCCACCCCCCTCGCCGCCTACTCGCTCAGCCTGCGCATCGCGCTGTTGCAGACCGGGGGCCTGGCCCGGGTCATCACGGCCATCGAAGCGGCGGGCGGCAGCGTCGAGAGCCTGCAGACCCGACCCGACCCCGGGAGGGGCGTCGCGTTCGACCTAGTCGTCCACTGCAGCGACGAGCAGCACATGGACATCGTCACCTCCGTGGTGGCGCTGACCGACGGCGTGCGCCTGAGTGAGGTGGCCGACCGCACCTTCGCCCTGCACGCCGGCGGCAAGGTGGAGCTGCGCTCGAAGGTGCGGGTCACCACGAGCGACGACCTGGCCATGGCCTACACCCCGGGGGTGGCCCGGGTCTGCCTGGCCATCGCCAAGGACCCGGCCCGGGCCTTCGACCTGACGATCAAGGCCAACACCGTGGCCGTGGTCACCGACGGCACCGCCGTGCTCGGCCTCGGCGACATCGGCCCGGAGGCGGCCCTGCCGGTGATGGAGGGCAAGGCGCTGCTGTTCAAGGAGTTCGCCGACATCGACGCTTTCCCGGTGTGCCTGCAGGTGTCGTCCACCGACGAGCTGGTCGAGGCCGTCCAGCGGCTGGCGCCCACCTTCGGCGGCATCAACCTCGAGGACATCGCCGCCCCCCGCTGCTTCGAGGTGGAGGAGCGGCTCCGTGACCTCCTCGACATCCCGGTGTTCCACGACGACCAGCACGGCACGGCCATCGTCACCCTCGCCGCCCTGCGCAACGCCGCCACCGTGGTGGGCCGCCCGCTGCAGGGCCTGCGGGTGGTGGTGGCCGGGGCCGGCGCCGCCGGGCTGGCCATCACCAAGATCCTCATCGCCGCCGGCGTGGCCGACGTGGTTGCCTGCGACCGCTTGGGCGCCCTGGTCACCGGCCGCGCCGGCCTGGAGGCCCCGTCGAAGCGCTGGCTGGCCGAGCAGGCCAACCCCCGCCAGGTCAGCGGCCCCCTGCCCGAGGTGATGGTGGGGGCCGACGCCTTCATCGGCGTCTCCGGCCCCGGCCTGGTCACCGCTGCCGACGTGGCCGCCATGGCCCCCCGGCCGATCGTGTTCGCCATGGCCAACCCCGATCCCGAGGTGCGGCCTGAGGACTTAGCAGGGATCGCCGCGGTGGTCGCCACCGGCCGCAGCGACTTCCCCAACCAGCTCAACAACGTCCTGGCCTTCCCCGGTGTGTTCCGTGGCGCCCTCGACGCGCGGGCCACCACCATCACCGACAGCATGGAGGTCGCGGCGGCGGCGGCCATCGCCTCCTGCGTGTCCGAGGACGAGCTGGCCCGGGGCGTGATCGTCCCCAGCGTCTTCGACCCCCGGGTCGTCGGCCGGGTCGCCGAAGCCGTGGCCCGGGCGGCCCACGCCGACGGCGTCACCCGCCAGCAGCCCCGGTAGCGTCCGCCCGGGTGGCCATCGAGGCGGTGACGTTCGAGGCGGTGACGTTCGAGGCGGTGACGTTCGAAGCGGTGAGGTTCGAAGCGGTGACGTTCGACTTCTGGAACACCCTGGTGGTGGACGACATCTCCGAGGTGCGTGACCGCCGCCTCACCGCCTGGCTCGGCCTGCTCGAGGGGGCCGGCTTCGCCGTCGAGCGGGCCGCGCTCGACGCCGCCCACGA